>JBBRGE010000030.1:0-11162 GCA_038241045.1 Hyphomicrobiales bacterium
CGCCGCGACCGCAAGCCGTGTCGCCAAGGGCCAAGTCAAGCAGAAGACCGCGCTATCGTCTTGGTCGAGCGTGATCGATTACTGCCGCGCCTCGATGGCATTCGCCGACAAGGAGCAGTTTCGAATCCTGTTTCTTGACAAGCGCAACCAGCTGATCGCCGACGAATTGCAGCAGGTCGGCACCATCGACCACACGCCGGTCTATCCGCGCGAGGTCGTCAAGCGCGCGCTGGAATTATCCGCAACCGCGATCATTCTGGTGCACAATCATCCCTCGGGCGATCCGACGCCCTCGACCGCCGACATCCAGATGACCAAGTCGATCATGTCGATCTCGGGCCCGCTCGGCATCTCGGTTCACGATCACATCATCGTCGGCAAGAACGGCCATTCGAGCCTCAAGGGCATGCGGCTGATGTAGCGGTGGGTTTATTGCCTTACCAGAATCAGCGGAGCGGCGCTTTCCGGAATCCGCCGCCACTGCGCATTGTCGTCGGCCTGAAAACGCCAGATTTCACCTTTTGCCGATTGCAGCAGCATTTCGCCGCGCTCGATGCGCCATTGCGTCGGCGCAAAGGTCGCCACCAGCGGATCGCAACGCGGCTTGAGGTACACCGCGAAATTATCGAGCGTGGTTTCGGTATTCGTCAGCGTCAGCCCGCAAATCGTTTTGCCGCTGTCGCGCACCATCGTCCAATCGCCGATCATCTGGTCCGTGGACTTCGCCAGCAAGCGCGCGGCTGCGAGATTTTGCAGCAGATAGATTCCTTCATTAGCACGCTGGCCCTCGAAGATGCCGCTCTCGACTTCTGTGACGTCGATGACCGATTGTCCGCCGGCATCCTGCAGCCGCACGATGTCGAGGCCCTTGATGCTCCAGGCCGCAATGTCTTTGGTAAACGGCAGCGCATCGGCGCAACCTTTTTCAAGTTCGAGCTTCAGGCCCTGCGGCGTCGAATCGCGCTTCAGTGTAATCACGCAGGTCTTGTCGCGGCCTGCGGTCGATAATTCCCACTGCCCGACCATCTCCGCGGAAAGCGACCTCGATTCCTGCGCGCGAATAGGCGCAATCAAAATCACAAATGCAACGACAGCGATGCACGGACGTAAAGCGAACACGATCAGCGGCCTTTCACCGGCGTCTCGGCAATCGGCGTCAAGGGCGGCTTGCCGGAAAACCATTCCTTGAGATTATCGACGACCAGTTGATCCATGGCATTGCGCGTTGTCACGGAAGCCGACGCAATGTGTGGAAGCAGCACCACGTTACGCATGATGCGCAATTCTTCCGGCGCTTTCGGCTCGTTGGCAAACACGTCGAGCCCGGCCGCCATGATGGTGCCGTCCTTCAGCGCCTTGATAAGCGCCGGTTCATCGACCACCGATCCGCGCGCGACATTGATGAAAATTCCGCGCGGGCCGAGCGCTTTCAGCACGTCTGCATTGATCATCTTGGCGGTCGATGCGCCGCCGGGCGTAATCGCGATCATGGTATCGACCGCTGTCGCCATCTCGATCAGGTTCGGATAGTGCTTGTATGTGACGCCGTTAGCTGGGTTGCGTGAATGATAAACAACCGGCACCAGCGAGGCATCGAGACGCCGCGAAATCGCCTGACCGATACGGCCCATGCCGACCATGCCGACGGTGCGGTCGCGCAGCGATCCGGCGCTGAGCGGAAAATTCCTCGCCTCCCATTTTCCCGCGCGCAGAAATTTGTCGGCCTCGATGAATTCGCGCACGGTTGCGATCAGAAGACCCAGCGCGGTGTCAGCGACCTCCTCGGTCAGCACGTCCGGCGTATTGCACACAACAATCTTGTGCTCGCTGGCATATTTGGAATCGATGTGGTCGTAACCGACGCCGAAGCTCGAGACGATCTCAACTTTTGGAAAGCGCGCGAGCATCGCTGCATCGGCCTGCACGAGGCCCGTGACGGCGATGCCACGGATGCGGCCGGAGACATCAGCGGCCAGACGCCCGAGATCGTGCTGGTTCTCGAATTTATGCAAAACGAAATTGGCGGGGAAACCACCGTCGATAACCGGCTTCGACGGCCCGTAAATCAGCACATCGACTTTGTCCGTAGAAGCATTCGCCGCCATCAATTGTCCTTTCCAAGCGCGCTTTCGTGCCAGCGTCGTAGCACAAGATACGACGTCAGCGAGAGGGCCATATAGATCACAATTCCTGCCGCAGACAGCAGCAGCAACGCCGCGAACATCCGCGGAATATTCAGCCGGTAGCCGGATTCGGCAATTCTATATGCCAGTCCGGAACCGGCACCGGCTGAGCCTGCGGCGATTTCCGCAACCACCGCGCCGATCAGTGAAAGGCCGCCCGCGATCCGCAAGCCTCCCAGAATATGCGGCAGCGCCGACGGCAGCTTCAGATAGCGCAGCGTCTGCGCGCGTGAGGCACCGTAAAGCTCGAACAGACCCGCGAGATTGCGGTCAACCGAATTCAGCCCGAGCATCGTATTGGACAGCACCGGAAAAAAAGCGACAATCCATGCGCACACCACAACGGCGACATGTTGTGGCAGATAGATGAGTAGCAGCGGCGCTATCGCGATCAGCGGCGTGACCTGTAGAATCACCGCATAAGGGAAGAAAGAATATTCCAGCCATTTCGAGCGGCTGAACACAAGGGCCATCGCGATGCCGCCAATGGCCGCGGCGATAAATCCCTGGAACGTCGTGAGCAACGTCGCAAGCAGCGAATCGAACAGCACAGGCCAGTCCTGAATGAGCGTCGTGAACACAAGGCTAGGCGCGGGCAAGACGTAAGCAGGGGTACTCCTGACCTCCATGACCGCTTCCCAGATCGCGATCCCGCCGGCCAGTGTCAGCACCGGAAGCCCGTATTGCAGGACGGTCGAGGTTCGATCTCGCAGCGTCATCGACCAGCCTCCACAACACTCGCCTTGGCAAGCGCTTCCGATACATCGCGACAATAGGCGGCGTATTCGGCGGAGGTGCGAAAATCCTCGCCGCGCGACGGCGGCGAATCGATTTCAAACTCGCCAGAGATTCGCCCGGGCCGCGATGACATAACCAGAATGCGTTGCGAGAGATAAACCGATTCGAAAACCGAGTGCGTAACGAACAGAACAGTCTTGTGAAGTTTGCGCCACAGCGTCAGCAGATCGTTGTTGAGCTTGAAGCGGGTGATTTCGTCGAGCGCCGCGAAGGGCTCGTCCAGCAACAGAATGTTCGGGTCGGTGACCAGCGCGCGGGCCAGCGACACGCGCATCTTCATACCGCCAGACAATTCGTGGGGATAGGTATTCGCAAATTCGGTCAAGCCGACTTGTGCGAGCACGTCGTTGACCCGAGCATCGGCCTCCCGTCGCGCCATACGCGCCAAATCGAGTGGAAGTCGGACGTTGCGGCGAACAGTCGTCCACGGCATCAGCGTCGGTTCCTGAAAAACGAATCCGACGTCGTGCTTTGAGCGGTCACGCGCAGCGCGCGAGGCGACACCCACGCTGCCGGCGGTCGGCGTGCTTAACCCCGCGATCAGACGCAGTGCTGTCGATTTACCGCAGCCGGACGGTCCGAGCAGCGAAACGAACTCGCCGGACATCACTGACAGGTCGATCGGCCCAAGTGCTGCGACGCCGTTGTCATAAATCTTGGTGACGCCGCGCAGTTCAACCGCGATACCGTCAGGCAAAGCGGCCTCGGCGACACTTGCCTCGAGAACGGAATTTTCAATCACAACGACGCCATCAGTTTTTCGGCCGCAGATCAAGGCCGACACCCTTATTGATGAATCGCAGCGTGTACGACTTCCGATAGTCGATGTCGCGCGAGGTCACGCCGGCGCGCACCATCTTACCGATGAAATCCGCCATCCGCGCATCGCTCATCGCCCCGATGCCGTCCTTCAACGCATCGCCGGAATCGACGATGCCGTATTGTTTCATCTTGTCGATCGAATAGCTGAGAAGCTCGTCGCTCATTTCCGGATTGAGTTTCTTAATGAGCGCATTGCCCGGATTGCTGTCGCCGTAAAGATAGTTGTACCAGCCGACGATCGACGCATCGACGAAGCGTTGCACGATGTCGGGTTTCTTTTCGGCAATATCCACCCGAGTCTCGATCAAGGTCGAATAGGTGTTGAACCCGAAGTCGGCCAGCAAGATCACAGTGGGCTTGAACTTGGCCTGTTGCTCGACGGCGAAGGGCTCGGAGGTGACATAGCCCTGCATCGCGCTGTTCCTGTCGGCGAGGAACGGCTGCGCGTTGAAGGTGTAGGGCTTCACTTTATCTTCGCTGAAACCAAATTCCGATTTCAGCCACTGAAAGTAGGTCGGCATGCCTTCATTGGAAACGAACAAGGTGAGTGACTTGAGATCTTCGAGTTTTGTAACTTTGGATTCGGGGTGCGCGAGAAAGACCTGCGGGTCTTTCTGAAAGATCGCCGCCACCGCAACCACCGGCACTTTATTCGCCACCGCATCGAACGACTGCAGCGTATTGGCGCTCATGAAGAAGTCGATCTTGCCGGCAATCAGTTGAATGCGATTGTTGACGTTGGGGCCACCGGGGACGATCGTAACGTCGAGGCCATAAGCGTTGTAGGTGCCGTCGGCCAACGCCTGAAAGAAACCGCCATGCTCGGCCTCGGCGACCCAGTTGGTGCCGAACGAAACCTTGTCGAGGCCGGTCATTGGCTGCGCCGATGCGAGTGAGCCAGCGAGCATCGATCCCGCAAATCCTGCGGCAATCGCGCGGGTCAAAAGGCGTGGCAGCATGACCGAACTCCGTCGATGACCTTGAGCTTGCATCCGCGCAAAGCTACCCTGCTAACTGACACAATGAAATCTCTGTCGCGAAAAGTGAACGCATGCCAACTGCCATACCCGACCGCGACTGGGCTGCAATCCGCTGGCCGGAGGCGGACAAAAACGCTGCTGCGAACTGGATCGCCGTGCTGCCGCTCGCCGCCACTGAACAACATGGCCCTCATCTGCCGCTTGAGACCGACACGCTGATTGCGCAGGCCTATCTCCACTGCGTTCGCGAAACCTTGCCGAAAAATATTCCGGCAACTTTCTTGCCTATCGAAGAAGTCGGCATTTCGACCGAGCATATCGCCTTCCCGGGAACGCAAACGCTGTCGACCGACACCGCGCTCAAATCATGGATGGCGCTTGGCGACGCCGTCGCGAAGGCCGGCATTCGCAAGCTCGTCATCGTGACGAGCCATGGCGGCAACAGCGCCGCAATGGCGTTGATCGCACAGGATCTGCGCGCGAAGCACGAGATGCTTGCCGTCACCACAAGCTGGAGCCGCTTCGGTGTGCCAGCTAATTTGTTTCCGGAAGATGAAGTGCGCCACGCCATTCATGGCGGCGCGATTGAGACCTCGATCATGCTGTCGGCCTATCCGCAGCAAGTCCGCAAGGACAAGATTGCAAATTTCGCCTCAACCGCGCGCGCGATGACGCAGGAATTTCGCTGGCTGTCGGCCGGCCGTCCCGCGCCGTTCGCGTGGGCCGCGCAGGATCTCAATCCGCAGGGCGCTGTTGGCGACGCGGCGCTTGCGACTGCCGAGAAGGGAAAGACTTTGATCGAATTCGGCGCAAAAGCCTTCTGCGAATTGCTCGAGGATGTCGATCGCTTCGATCTCAGGCGGCTGGCGAACCCGCCCGAAAAGTCCAACTAAATGGGCTATTTCCACCGAACTCGCGTTGTTGCATTTCATTCGCAATAATCGTTTACGATCATTCGCAAGCAACGGCGGCTACTTCCGCAGATAGCTGCGCGGAAATTTTATCGTGCAACATTGTAACGTCAGTATGAAATTCAGGCAGCCTCGCAATGCGTGGTGGCACGTCGAACTCGCTCATGGCAAAGCCCGTCATACTCCGATTTGCACGGATCGCGATCCATGATTCGCAACCACAGGCTCAGTGACGAATTATGAAAGTGCTGTTCGCGAGCATCGCTCTCGGCGCGCTTTCGTTCGACGCCGCGATGGCGGCAGACATGCCGGTGAAAGCGCCGCGCGTCGAGGCCTATTTCGACTGGAGCGGTCTCTATGTCGGCGGCCATGTCGGCTACGGGGCCGGTAGTTTTGGGGCGGATACAAATCCACTGCCGCTGCAGGGCATCTTCTTTCCGGGCAGCATCACAGGACTGATCGGCGGCTATCAGGCCGGTTACAATCTGCAGCTTCCGAATAGTCTAATGCTCGGTGTCGAGGCCGACATCTCGTTTGCGAGCCCACTGGATCGGCCGAAACTCTTGCCGGCGGCATTCAACACAACGTTCGACTATTTTGGCACCGTTCGCAGTCGCGCCGGATACGCCTTCGGCTCATGGTTGCCTTACGTCACCAGCGGCGCGGCGTTCGGACGAACCCATATCGATCTCAACGATGCCGACGGCAATGTTGCCGCCATGAAGGCGCGCATGCATTTCGGCTGGGTCGCCGGTGCGGGCGTCGAGTTCGCGCTCGGCGGACCGTGGAGCGGCAAGCTCGAATACAATTACATCGATCTCGGCGCGCGCACCTATGGATTGGCCGACGTAGCGCCGCCCAATACGAATGTCGATCCGAAACTCCAAACGATAAAACTCGGTTTGAATTATCGCTTGTGGGATTCGCCGTCCTGGCCTGCGAACAATTCACAAATTCAGCGCGCGGCCATTACGGAATCGCAGGACTGCAACATTCACGGTCAGACCACGCTTATTGCGCAGGGCTATCCATCGTTCCGCTCGCCATACCAAGGGCCGCAAAGTCTCCCCGGAATTTCACAAGGCCGCGAAACATGGACCGTGGGTGCGTTTCTCGGATGGCGGTTATGGGAAGGCGGAGAATTGTATTTCGCCCCCGAGATCGCGCAAGGTTTCGGCATCGGAAGCACACTCGGTCTCGCGGGCTTCTCGAACGGCGAAGCGCAAAAGGGCGGCACGGAGTATCCGCGTTTCCGCGCGCAGCGTTATTTCTTCAAACAGACATTCGGACTCGGCGGCGAACAGGAAAGCGTCGCGGACGGACCGCTTCAGCTTGCAAGCAAGCGTGACATCGATCGCGTCACAGTCACAGTGGGACGATTCGCCGTCGGGGATTTCTTCGACGGCAATGCATATGCACAAGACCCGCGCGCCGATTTCATGAATTGGGCGATGTGGTCATCGGTGGCCTTTGATTTTCCGGCAGATTTGCCAGGCATCACACGCGGCGCAGTGGTCGAACTCAATCGTAAAAATTGGGCAATCAGAACCGGCTTCTTTCAGGTGCCATCACTGCCTGCGAGCGACGTTCTTACATTCAACAAGGGCAGCGCGGTCGCGGAATTCGAACAGCGCTATGCGATCCTGAACCAACCCGGCAAGCTAAGATTTGGCTTCTTCGGCACCCAGGGCACGACCGCCAATTATCGCAACGTGCTTGGAACGGTCGGAGCCAATCCGGCGCTCGACATCAACGATGTGACGATCGCTTCCCGCCGTGAACGGTCGAAATACGGATTCTATGCCAACATTGAGCAGCAGGTCGTCAGGGACGTCGGCATTTTTGGGCGCCTGAGCTGGAACGACGGCCAGAACGAGATTCTCAGTTTCACCGACATCGATCGCAGCGCGTCCGGCGGCGTCTCGATCAAGGGTAGTTACTGGGGCCGTCCCACCGACACGTTGGCATTCGGCGGCGCCGTCAATGGGCTGTCGGCTGCGCATCGCGATTTTCTAGCCGCCGGAGGTAGCGGTCTGCTGATCGGCGACGGCCGATTGAATTACGGCACGGAACGCATTCTTGAGACTTACTACGCGTTCGCGCTCAGCAAGGCTTTCACCTTCACGGCGGATTACCAGATGGTCGTGAATCCCGCCTACAACATGGACCGCGGGCCGGTATCGATCTTCTCCGGCCGCCTGCACGGCGAATTTTAGGGCATGATCCCGAAAAGTGGAAACCGGTTTTCGGATAAGATCATGCCCAATCAAAGAAAAATGCAGAGACTGATTCAACGAAGTTGAACCAGTCTCTAAACCCGCGCGCGCATCGCAACAAATGCAGGTGTCGCCGACGACGGTGCGAACGATTCCGCCTGCGCCAGTTCCCATGCACTGCGAAAGCGCGCGCTTTCGGTCTTGCCATCGAGCAGCTCACCCGGAGAAAGCTCAGGGTATAGGCGCGCGAACGACAGAACCTCCGTTCCCGACAGACGGTGGGAGAAGTGAATCGGCAGGATTTCTTCCGGATGATCGAGGCCCGCAGCCGCGATCAGCTCCGCCAGCGCGTGCAACGTCGCGCGATGATAATTGTAAACCCGCATGGTCTTGTCGGGCACGACGAGGGCACGGTTGCGGATCGGATCTTGCGTGGTGACGCCGGTCGGGCAGCGGTCGGTGTGGCAACTCAAGGATTGAATGCAGCCGAGCGAGAACATGAAACCGCGCGCCGAGTTGCACCAGTCCGCGCCGAGCCCGATGGCGCGCGCAATGTCGAACGCGGTCGCGATCTTGCCTGACACGCCGACGCGAATGCGATGACGTGCATTGATTCCGACAAGCGCGTTGTGGACGAAATTGAGGCCCTCGCGCATCGGCATGCCGAGATGGTCCATGAACTCCGGAGGGGCCGCACCCGTGCCGCCTTCGTTGCCGTCGACGACAATGAAATCCGGATAGATGCCGGTTTTTACCATTGCCTTGCAGATCGCCAAAAACTCCCATCGATGTCCGATGCAAAGCTTGAAGCCCGCCGGCTTGCCGCCGGACAGCCTTCGCATCTCGCCAATGAACGTCATCATCTCGATCGGCGTCGAGAAGGCCCGGTGATAGGCCGGGGAAATGCAATCCTCACCCATAGCCACGCCGCGAATTTCCGAAATTTCCTTTGACACCTTCGCTGCCGGCAGCACACCGCCATGTCCGGGCTTGGCGCCCTGACTGATTTTCAGTTCTACCATTTTGATCTGATCGTCGCTGGCGGTCGCCGCGAATTTCTCAGGGTTGAACGTGCCATCCGGATTGCGGCAGCCGAAATAGCCGGACCCGATTTCCCAGATCAGATCGCCGCCGTTTTCGCGATGATAGGGGCTGACACCGCCCTCACCGGTATCGTGAGCGAAGTTGCCTTTCTTGGCCCCGCCATTCAACGCGCGCACTGCATTCGCGCTGAGAGCGCCGAAACTCATGGCGGAAATATTGAGAACCGATGCCGAATAAGGCTTTGTGCAATCCGGGCCGCCGATCTTGATGCGAAAATGCTCATCGGCGAGCGGCTTCGGCGCGACCGAGTGATGCATCCACTCATAGCCGCTGGCATAGATGTCCTCCTGAGTGCCGAACGGACGCTTGTCGAGCACCATCTTGGCGCGCTGGTAGATCACCGCACGCGTATCGCGGCTGAAGGGCTTGCCGTCTTTCTCACTCTCGAAGAAATACTGCCGCATCTCCGGGCGGATTTCCTCCAGCAAAAACCGAATATGCGCGGTTATCGGATAGTTACGAAGAACCGCGTGGTTTTTTTGAAGAAGGTCGTTGATGCCAAGAACCGACAACAGCGCGAACACTATGAGAGGGATGGCGATCAGAATGATGTCTTCCGGATCATAGATCGCGCCCGCCGTCAGCAGCACCGTGAATAGAATGCAAAGCGTCAGAACAATAAACCGCGGTGTAAACGGGAGCATGAGTGTTTGCATAAAATCCTCGGTGAACGGTCCGGCAACGATTCAGCCGGTTCGCATGATGGCTGGGTTCGAGCCGCCGGTCGATAGATTGTGGAGAGATTGTCGATAGATTCCTGGTGCGGTAACGATGAGAAAGTCCACGCACCAAATGCTGACGGCGCTGTGCAGATTGAAAATGACATTTTTATTGCAGAGCAATATGAAAAGGCTTCGCAGGTACGCCCACGGGACCATCGCCGCTAATGCTTATGCGGCCGCATCTCGCCGGGTATCCCGCCCTTCGAAAGCCCGCCTTCGGCAATCCACTTTTCCGTGTTCTTGATCGCCCGCTCGATGTGTTCGTCGGTTCGTGAAAAATCGTAAGGCGACCCCACCAGCGGACATAGCGGCGGCACAACGTAATATTCGATGGCCGGATCGATGACCTCCAGTTCGTAGGTCATCTGCCGTGCGATCAGCAGCGTCAGCGCATGCAGCACATTCGCGACAGCGCCGACCGGCGGTTCATGGCCCGCGCATGCAAAACCCGTCGGCATGATGATCAGACGCCGCGCGCCCTTGGCGATAGCAACGTTGATCGGCGTATTGCTGCAGATCGCGCCGTCGGCGAGATACAAGCCTTTATATTTTACGGGCTCAAACGCGCCGGGAATGGCCGTGCTGGCAACGATGGCATTCGACGCCGAGCCTTCCGACAGCACGACGGAATCACCGGTGACGACATCGGTGGCAACGATGTGAACCGGTATTTTCGAGTCTTCAAGATTTTTGTAAGGCAGATTGTCGTCGATCAGTTTGCGGACGCCTTTGTGCGACACCAGAAAATCGCGGCGCCAGAGAAATCCGATAAAGGCACCAAACGTCACCGGAAACACGTCCGAGCGCTTCAGGCGGCGCCAGATCGCGGCCAGTTGCTTGACGCCTTCCAGCGTCGGCGTTCCGGCGTAGTAAGCGCCGTTCATAGAGCCGACACTCGATCCCACAACCATGTCGGCGACGACACCGTGCGCGGCCAGCGCCTGCATCATCCCGACTTGAATCGCGCCGAAACTGCCGCCGCCCGCAAATACGAATGCTGTCTTTGGCTTTGCCGGATAGACTTCTGAATTCATGCTCAATGCAATTCTGCCGCGCAATGCGCGCGGTCCGCTGACCGGTATAATCGATACGCGCGTCCTGCCAACGATGTTACACGCAGCACAACCGGGTTCGTTCGTTCAATTCGGCTTGATTTGAAAGATATCGGCACACACGCGATACCGGCAAACAATTGAGATTGTACTCGCCAAATGACGGTCCGGTGAAATTCGCGCGGTTGGCCGAAAATATCGACATCGATAAAAATTGAGCGAATTCTTCAAGCGCAATTCAGCGAATGAATTTTATCGTGCCGCCGACCGCCAAGCCCTCCGAGGAACGAATATGAACCAGTTCAAGTTCGATGCATGCGTCGTCGCAGCAATCGCAGCCGCCTGCATCGTTAGTTCCTGTCCGGCGAAAGCCG
>JBBRGE010000031.1:0-10976 GCA_038241045.1 Hyphomicrobiales bacterium
GATGCAGCAGGATTTCGATGTCGGCGGTCTTCCAATGAAAACCGTCCTGCTCGTAACCGATGCTCTTGATGGCTTCGCGCACGACCTGCTCGATGTGATCGTTGGTGACGCTCGACGGTCCGCGCGTCTCGCCCGCGATCACCACCTTGTTGGTCGTCGCCAGCGTTTCGCAAGCTGCCCGAATGGCCCACGGATCGATGCCCGCTTTCGGGCCTTCACGGAAAAACAGATCGACGATCTCGTCGGAAATGCGATCGCAGACCTTGTCCGGATGGCCCTCGGAAACCGATTCACTCGTGAACATGTAAGACGCGCGCATCAACCTTTTCCTTCAGCTAGGCCGCATCCGGCCCGTTTTGTCTTTCGTGAATTCGTCAATCGCGGCGGCGCGATATGACATAGGATTCGTCGTAAAACCAAAGCCCGTTATGCTTGCGCAACACGTCCCCGGTGGCGTCGAGATACCGGCCGCTTTGGGTCACTTCCGTAAGCCGGTCATCTTCGACCTGAGCGACATACACTGCCGCGTTCCATGCTGCAAAGGCCGTAGAAGACCCAATCGGCCCCATGACCTCGTTTGGTAAAGCTTCCATGTCGTAACGGAAGATCGAGCGGTTATCCGCGTAGGCGTTGAAGTTGAGGTCCCTGCCCGCCGACCCCAGCTCATATTTCACGGCACGAAGTAGCTCATGGCGGCTCACGGAGAAAGGATTTTCTCCGGGCCAAACCGCCTGAATGATCTCCATCCCGGGATCGTGGCCGTAAGAATGAATCCCAATCAGCCGCCCGCCAGCGCGTAATGCCCGCGCGAGCGGCGCGATGATGCGTTTGGCCCTGAAATTCAGCGAGGATTTGGCCCGATAGGGCTGCGAGGCAATGACGAGGTCGAAATTGGCCTCGACCCGCCCGGCCCGCGGAATCATGGAATCCAGCAGGAATCGGTGATCCTCCCGGTAAATCACCAGCGCAATCGGGCGCTCATAGATCGGCATGCCGGACCGGGGGCTGACGCTGGCGCGCCAATTTTCTTCCAGAAACCCATTCAAATCAGCGATTTGCGCCTCGAACGCGCCCGACGAATTGCCTTGCAGCGCGACCTCTTTCCAGATCATGCCTGCGGCGGCTGTCGGCGATTTCGGGGCCAGCCAGGGCGCTTCGGCGTAGTTCATGTTGGTCAGCACGAAGACCGTGGCTGGATGCTCGAACAGCCGGTCCGGCACTTTGTCCAGCGTCAGCCGCACGTCCTCGAGGCTAATCTCCTTGCCCGCCAAATAGAAAGGCATATGGGGAAACCGCGCATGCATCGACCGCATGACCCGCGCCAGCACGGTTCCATCGCCGACACCCGCATCAAAAACCCGCAGCGCCGGAGGCCGTGGATGCAGGCTGGACAGCTCCAGCGCGACCCGTTCGGCGATCACCCGCTTTTCCGAACAGGTGTGGACGAACAGCAGGTATTTCTGGCGGTTCTCGAAAAACCGGAAATTTCCGCCAGGATCGCGTCGCTCGATCGGCGGCTCCGGCAGGCGCACGGCCGGCACGCCAACCCCAAGAAAATGTCTAATCCGCTCAAGCGTATCGACCCGGATATGTTTGCCCTCGCGCAGCCGCTGCACCAGCTTGCCGTCATTCACCGCGCGGCGGCCGAAGGTGGATTCGGCCATGCCCGCCTCGCGGCAGTAAGCGGAAATCTGGGCCAGCAGCGCGTCGTTTGTCATGAGGCCAAAATCTGACGGACTTGGAATTGGGTGGCGGGAATGTGTCCCACGCTGTAGCACCGCCTGCCCACCGATGGTATCCCGCGCCGAATGCCCATCACCATTGCCCACATCAACGCAGTTCTATTTCCCCCACACTTCTTTCGCCTCATCGACCGCGAGCTTCAACTTCGCCCATTGCTCGTCTTCGGTCAGCACATTGCCTTCCTCGGTCGAGGCGAAGCCGCATTGCGGCGACAGCGCTAACTGATTCTGATCGACGAACTTTGAAGCCTCATCGATGCGCTGCTTGAGCATGTCCTTGCTCTCCAGCGCGCCGGCCTTCGAGGTGATCAGCCCCAGCACGACGATCTTGTTTCCCTTCGGCAGAAACCGCAGCGGCTCGAAGCCGCCGGCGCGCTCGGAATCATATTCGAGAAAATAGCCATCGTAATTTACTTTCGACAGCAGCGTTTCGGCGACCGGCTCGTAGCCACCGGATGATACCCACGTGGAGCGAAAATTACCGCGGCACACATGCGTGGTGATCGTCATATCGGCGGGCCGCTCTGCAATTGCGTAATTTATGACGCGCGCATAAATCTCCTGCATGGCGTCGGGGTCGTCGCCGCGCCCGCGCATTTTTTCGCGCTGGTCCTCCGAGCACAGATACGCCCATGTGGTGTCGTCGAACTGAAGATAGCGGCAGCCCGCGTCGTAGAATGCCTTCACGGCCTTGCGGTAAGTCTTGCCGAGATCGACGAAGAACTCGTCCATGTCCGGATAGACGTCTTTTGAGATCGCCGCGCGGCTGCCGCGATAATGCAAAACGGCCGGCGACGGGATGGTCATTTTCGGCACGATCTGCGCCAGCGCGCAATGCGTCTTCAGAAAATGAAAATGCGCCAACATCGGATGATTGGCGGGGAAATCAAGCTTGCCGGTGACGCGGATATTCTCGCCGCGCGTGACGATGCCTTTGAACTCGATGCCCTCGGTCTTGAAAATCTCGCAGCCGTCGAGATGTTTTAGAAAATCGAAATGCCACCACGAGCGGCGAAACTCGCCGTCGGTCGCAGACTGCAACCCGATCTGCTTTTGCTTGTGAATGATTTTTTCGATTTCGAGGTCTTCGATGCGACGCAGCTCTTTCTCATTGATGGCCGCGATTGCATATTTACGGCGCGCATCGGCGATCCGTGCCGGCCGCAAAAGACTGCCGACCATATCGGCGCGGAACGGCGGCTTTGAGCGTTGCATGGTTGAATCCAAATCGCGGTCTGGTTTGTCTCAATGCGCCTTTTTGCCTAAAGCGCCTTTTCGCTTAAAGCGCCTTGGCCGAAGCGCCCGACACGCCGAGATACCGTTCGAGCACCTCGGGATCGGATTTCAACGCGCGGCTATCCGCATCATGCACGATTCCCCCGCGCTCCAAAATCACAGCCCTGTCAGCCAGAGCCAAAATCTTCTGCGCATTCTGCTCGACGATGATCGAGCAGATCCCCCCTGCTCGCGTGATTGCGCCGAGCGCGTTCAGCAATTCCTCGACGATGATCGGCGCCAGCCCCTCGGTCGGCTCATCGAGCAGCAGCACTTTGGGATTGAGCGTCAGTGCACGGCCGATCGCCAGCATCTGCTGTTCGCCGCCGGATAACTCGTTGCCGAAATTTTTCCGCCGCTCTCTCAGCCGCGGAAACATGCGGTAGATTTTCGCAACATCCCACGGTCCCGGCTGCGCCACCGCCGTCATGTTTTCCTCAACGGTGAGGGATTTGAAAATATTGCGCTCCTGCGGCACCCAGCCGATTCCGGCGCTCGCGCGCTGGTCGGGACGCAACTTCGTGATGTCGCGGCCGCCGAGCATAACGCTGCCGCTGAAACGCCGCGTCACGCCGACGATGGAATTGATGAGCGTGGTTTTTCCGACGCCGTTGCGCCCGAGTAGCGCCAGCACCTGACCCTCGGCGAGTTCAAGCGACAATCCCGGAATGACAATCGCCTCGCCGTAACCCGCGTAGAGATTCGCGATGCTGAGAAATTTAACCATCGGCGACCTCGCCGAGATAGACGGCCTTCACGCGCGGATCGCGCGCCACGTCATCCGGCGCGCCTTCCACCAAGAGGCCGCCATTGACCATCACGGAAATTCTGTCAGCAAACGAGAACACCAGATCCACGTCGTGCTCGATTAAGAGCACCGTAACGTCGCGCGGCAGGCTGGCGACCGCGGCCAAAATATCGTGGCGCTCGCTTTCCGGCACACCGGCTGCGGGTTCATCGAGCAGCAGCACGCGCGGCTTTGTGGCAATCGCGAGTGCAATTTCGAGCAGGCGTTGTTTTCCGTAAGGCAATGTCGCGGTGCGTTCGTTCATCACATCGAGCAGATGAAAGCGCGCGAGATGCTCGCCGATGTCGCCGTTGATATCGGAGTTCGATCCCAACCTGCGCCACCAATCGCCGCCGCGCCCGCAACGTTGCGACACGGCAAGCCCGATAGTCTGCAATGGCGTCAGATCAGGATAGAGTTGATTGATCTGGAAGGTGCGCGACAGGCCCTTGGCGACGCGCGCGTGAACAGTAGCGCGCGTGATGTCTTCGCCGTCGAGAATAATTTGTCCGGCATTGGGCGCGAGCACGCCCGTGAGGAGATTGATGACCGTGGTCTTGCCCGCGCCGTTGGGGCCGATCAGCGCGTGGCGCGCGCCCGTTGCCACTTTGAGCGAGAGATCGCGCGTCACCGTCAAGCCGCCGAAACGCTTTTGCAGGCCGATGGTTTCCAGCGCGAAACTCATGGCCTGATTCTCGTCCAAGTCTTGGCCTTTGAGAATAATCGCGCGGGCCACGCCACGAACGATTGAATGCGTTCGCGACCGATCAGCACCACGATCACCAGCACAAGGCCGATCCAGAACTGCCAGTATTGCGGCGTCAGCGTCGAGAAAAATTCCTGCAGGATTTTAAACGCCACCGCGCCGATCAATCCGCCATAGAGATAGCCCGTGCCGCCGAGCACCAGCACCAGCAGCAAATCCGCCGAGCGCTCGAAGGAAAATACATCGGGCGATGCAAGCTGCGTGGTTTGCGTGAACAATCCACCCGCGATGCCGGCGTAGAAGGCGGCGAACGTATAGATCGCGATCAACCGACGATTGACCGGAACGCCGATAGCGGCAGCGCGCAGCGGATTATTTTTGATCGCGCGCAGCGACATCCCGAACGGCGACTGCACGATGCGCCGCGCCAGCAGAAACAGGACGAACAGCACGGCGAGGCAATAGATGAATCCTGTCTTGCCGAACATGTCGAACTTAAACAGTCCGAGCACCGGCGCAATCGTGATGCCCTGCAGACCGTCGGAGCCGCCGGTGAGTGACGAATATTGAATCGCGAGCGGATAGAACATCGACGCAATGCCCAGCGTCACCATCAGCCGCGTCAGGTCCGTGCCGCGAATAATAAGAATGCTCGTGAGAAATCCGAGCAAGCTCGCCACGACACCGGCGGCCAGCAGAGCAATGACCGGCTCCTTGATGATGCCATGGAACGCCAGCAACCCGGCCGCATACGCGCCGACACCGAAGAATGCCGCGTGACCGAGCGACAGTATTCCGGCGTAGCCGAGAATGAGATCGAGCGAGAGTGCGAACAGCGCCAGCCACGCAATCTCGGTCAGGATCAGATAGCGATTGGGAAACAGGAAAATCGTAGCGGCGGCAATCAGCCAAAATAAAGTCTCGCTCGCGCGCCAGCGCGCTAAATGTCTGAGCTGATCGCCGATGGCTGGTTGAAACGTCATGCTGTCACCGCGCCACGGTGCGGCCGAACAATCCGTTCGGCTTCCACAGCAACAGCACGATCATCATAACATAAATGACGAACGAGCCGAGATTCGGGACGTAGTATTTTCCCGCGACATCGCCTATGCCCAGCAACAGCGCTGCCAGAAACGGCCCCGTCACTGTCGATGTGCCGCCGACCGAAACCACGATCAGAACATAAATCAGAAACTTCAGCGGAAAATGCGGATCGAGTCCGAGAATTTCCGCGCCCAGCGCACCGCCCAGTCCCGCAAGGCCGCTGCCAAACGCGAACGTAAACGCGAACACCTGCGGCACGTTGATGCCGAGCCCTGACGCTGCGCGCGGATCGTCCACCGCGGCGCGCAAGCGCGAACCGAAGCGCGTTTTCGAGAGGATCAGTTGAAGGCCGAGCGTCAGCAATCCGCAGATCACAATAATCATCAAACGATAGCGCCCGACGCCGACGCCGAACACGCTGATCTGACCCTGCAAGATATCCGGCAGATGGATGAAGGTTTGCGACGATCCCATGATGTAGTCCGTGCCAGCGACCGCCATGAATGTCAGCCCCACCGTGAACAGCACCTGTTCGAGATGGCTGCGACGATACATGTGACGATAGAGCGTGCGCTCCATCACGAAGCCGAACAGCGCGCTTGCGATGAACGCGAGCGGCAGGCCTGCAAAAAATGGCAGCCCGTAGCGATTGACGAGAACGGCGCAGACATAGCCGCCCGCCATCGCGAACGCACCATGCGCAAGGTTGACGAAATTCATCAGCCCCATGGTAACAGCGAGCCCGCACGCAAGCACGAACAGCAGCATGCCGTAGGCCACGCCGTCGAACAGGATGGTGAAGAGCGTGGTCATGGAGCCAGTTCTTCTCCCTCCCCCTTGTGGGGAGGGGTGGCCGGCGTTTGCCGGCCGGGGTGGGGGTTTTTTAGTTCCGCAAAGATCGTTTCGATGACACCGTCGATACGTTCGTCAATATCTGAATTCCAGAACCTGACAACGCGAAAATCTTGCGACCTCAGAAACTCATCGCGAACCGCGTCTTTTGCGGCACCGGCTTCGTACCCATCCTGCCCGCCATCGACTTCGATCACCAGCCAATGTGCAGAGCAAACAAAGTCGACGATGTAAGTCCCAATGGGAGCTTGCCGACGGAAATGAAAGCCAAATGCTTTCAGCGCACGAAGCTTGATCCACAATTTGACTTCTTGCGGCGTCAAACGTTTGCGGAGACTTCTCGCGTGGTCCCTAAGTGTCACGGCAATTGTCTATCCCACCTGACGGGTCAACGCCTAATTGCTATGCGTGAAACCCCACCCGGCCTCCGCTTCGCTCAGCCGACCCTCCCCACAAGGGGGAGGGATTTCTCGGCGGCCCGGCCATGACCATCGTTGTACGAACTAAGACAACTACTTCTTCGTCTTGCCGGGATCTTTCACATCCTTGAAGGTCGCAAATTCCACGTTGTAGAGTTCGCCGTCCACCTTCTCGACCTTGCGGATGTAGATGTTCTGCACGATGTCGCGCGTATCCGCGTCGATCGAGATCGGCCCGCGTGGGCTTTCCCATTTCATGCCCTTCATCGCCGCGATCAGGCCATCGCCGTCGATCTTGCCGCCAGTCTTTTTCAGCGCTTCGTAAATCAGATGGACGCCGTCATAGCCGCTCACCGCCATGAAGCCAGGGCGCTGGTTGAACATCTTCTTGTAGGCCGCGACAAAGTCCTTGTTCATCTGCGAGGGATGCGACGCCGAATAATGATGCGCGGTGACGGTGCCGAGCGCCGCATCGCCCATGCCGTTCAACAGGTCGTCGTCCATCACGTCTCCCGGCCCGATCACCTTGATGCTGGTGAGGCCGCGTTCGGCATACTGCCTCATGAAGTTTCCGCCTTGGCCTGCCGGCACGAACACGAACATCGCGTCCGGTTTGGAATCTTTCATGCGCTGCAAAAATGGCGCGAAGTCCGGATTGGCCAACGGCACTTTCACTTCCTCGACGATCGTGCCGCCACCAGCCGTGAAGCGCTCCTTGAAGAAATTCAGCGCGTCGTTGCCCGGCGCATAGTCGGACGTCAGCGTCGCGACTTTCTTGATTCCGTTTTTCGCCGCCCAGTCGCCGATGATGGTGGAGGATTGCGCCAGCGTGAACGAGGTGCGCACGATATAGGGTGAGCGCTCGGTGATGATCGAAGTGCCGGCCGCCATGACGATTTCCGGCACCTTCGCTTCGGTCGCAAGCGGCGCGGCCGCGAGCGCCGAAGGCGTCACGCCGAATCCGGTGATGAAGTTGACCTTGTCGTTGACGATCAATTCCTGCGCCGCGCGCTTGGTGTTGTCCGGAACCGCGCCGTCATCCTTGAGGATGATTTCGATTTTCTTGCCGGCGACCGTGTCGCCGTTTTGCGACATATAGAGCTTGATCGCATTATCGATCTGCTTGCCGGTCGATGCCTGCCCGCCGGTCATCGGCAGAATCAGCCCGACCTTAACGGACTCCTGTGCCTGCGCGGGGGCCGGTACAAGCACCAGCGCAAACGCCAGACAGGCCGCAGCGGTCAGCATGCATTTGCTGTTAGTCGACATGGTTCGTCTCCCCGTGAGCGCTTGAGCGCCTTCTTCTCAAATGAGATAGATTCGATATCGTTTGATGGTTGATATGTCAACGACACCCACTATACCTTGGCCGAACGTGCTTGCTTCCTTCGCTCATGGATCGCAAAATTCCGATGCCCGAACAACGGCTGGTTATCGACCACGACCATTATATTCCGGCGCTGCTGCTGTTCGTCGCCAACAAGCTTGCGTCGGGCGCGTCCAACACCTACCGGCGGATGTTCAGCGTCGGCGTAACAGAGTGGCGCATTCTGTCGCTGCTTGCGAATGAGCCGGATTGTTCGGCGCAGCGCATCTGCGAATTTTTCGATCTCGACAAGGCGCTGGTCAGCCGCACGCTTCAACTGTTGGTGAAATCGCAGATCGTGTCGATCAAGGTCGATGCCTCTCGCCGCCGCACCATCAAACTCACCCGCAAGGGTCTCGCGCTGCACAACAAGATCATCAAGGTCGCGCTGGGACGGGAGCAACGGCTGCTGTCCGGTTTCTGGCCTGCGGAAATCGATACGCTGGCCGGGTTCCTCGGACGCCTTTTGATTCAGGTAACGACACTGAATGCACAGGATCAGAAATTGCGGCAGGATGCCCGACGCAATTCCGGCAAGACCGTGACGCACAAGCGTGCCGTTGCAGTGCCGGCGAAAAAACGCCCGTTCGAAAAACTCAACGCCGCACGTTAGTCTGTGAACACCACGGTCTTGCGGCCGTTGAGGATCACGCGGTCTTCGAGATGATAACGCATCGCGCGCGCCAGCACGCGGCGCTCGATGTCGGTGCCCTTGCGCACGAGATTTTCCGGCGAGTCGCGATGGCTGATGCGTTCCACATCCTGCTCGATGATCGGGCCTTCATCGAGATCGCTGGTGACATAATGCGCGGTGGCGCCGATCAACTTCACGCCGCGCTCATGCGCCTGGTGATAGGGCTTGGCGCCCTTGAAGCCCGGCAAGAACGAATGATGGATGTTGATGCAGCGGCCTGAGAGTTTATCCGCGAACTCCTGCGACAGCACCTGCATGTAGCGCGCCAGCACGACGAGATCGGTCTTTGTGTCCTCGATCAGTTTCCAGATCGCGATTTCCTGCTCCTGCTTGGTGTCGCGCGTCACCGGCAAATAATGAAACGGCACGCCGCCAAAATCGACGCCGCTGTAAGTCTCGCGCGGATGATTTGAGACGATGGCCGTCGGGATCATCGGAAGTTCGTCGCGCCGCCAGCGATACAGAATATCGGCAAGGCAATGATCGAATTTCGACACCATCAGCAGCACACGCTGGTGCACGCTGCGGTCGCGGATCGTCCAGTTCACGCCGAAAGGTGCTGCGATGACGCCGAAGCCGGCGCGCAGGATAGCGATGTCGGTCGCCGCGACCGTCGTGTCGAACATCACCCGCATGAAGAAATTGCCGGTCTCAACGTCATTATACTGTTGAGCATCGAGAATGTTCTGCCCGTTGGCGAACAGGAAGGTTGTGACAGCAGACACGATGCCGGGGCGGTCGGGGCATGAGAGAGTCAGGACGAATTGCTGCGCGGGCATTTTGGGTTCAGTCTGGAAGTGACGACGACGGTGGGTTACGTCATCCTCTAGCATTGCCGCCGCATGACGATCCATACCCCGAAAGTCATGGCCGGATTTATTCCGGCCATCCCGACCATTCGAGCACTGTACCAAACCCATCGAGATCACCGGGACAAGCCCGGTGATGACAACGTAATTATTGGACCGCAACGCCTGTCATCGCCATAATGTGACACGGTCCAACACAAGCGGTTAAACGGCATGCCCGGCAGACTGAACGGCTATCGAATTCTTATTCTGGAGACGCGCGAGGAAGCGCAGTTTTCGCGCCTTCTTCAGGAGCAAGGCGCTGAAGTTTTGCAATGTCCGATGTTCACGATTCACGACGCGCCCGATACCGCGCCCGTCGAGGCGTGGATCAAACTTTTCATTGCGCAGCCCTTCGACGATCTGGTGCTGATGACTGGCGAAGGTTTGCGCAGGCTGATGAAGGTCGCCACACGTCTTGGCGTCGATCGGGATTTTGTCGTGGCTGTCGGCAAGGCACGAAAGTTTGCCCGCGGCCCCAAGCCAGTGAAAGCGCTGCGCGAGATCGGCCTTGAGGCGCAGGTTCTGACCGAGACACCGACGTCCGAAGGCATCGCCGAGATGCTGTCGCGCGAAGATATAAAGGGTCACCGCGTGGGCTTGCAGCTTTACCCCGACAAAGATCATGCCAAGCTGATTGAAGCGATCACCGCGCGCGGCTCGCAGGTCGAGATCGTGTTACCTTATATCTACGATCCGCAAGCCGCCGACACCAATATCGTCACCGCCATCGACGAGATGGCCAATCATCGCGTCGATGCGATTGCGCTGACAAGCTCCGGTCAGGTGCGGCGGCTGATCGATGTGGCGAAATCGCACGGCTGCGAGGATCGCCTGCGCAAAGGATTAGCCGACACGCCGATTGCCTCGGTGGGGCCTGTCGTGTCGGATGAACTCAAGGTGCATGGTCTGCGCACCGATATTTATCCTGCCAACGATTCGTTTTTCATGAAGCCACTGATTAGCGCTATGGCCATCTCGCTCGCCAAGTCGCCGCCGCGCGTGGCGAAATGACCGCGCTGCCCCTCTCTCATTTGCGCGTGGTCGAAATCGGTTCGGGCGATGCGCTGTGTTACTGCGGCAAGCTGTTCGCGGATTTCGGCGCGGAGGTCATCAAGATCGAACGCCCCGGCGGCGATCCCGACCGGCGCATCGCGCCGCTGGCCGATGCCGGCGACGAGACCCATGTGAGCCTCAACTTTGCGTGGCTCAACACCAACAAGAAGAGTGTCATTTCGGACCT
>JBBRGE010000032.1:0-10713 GCA_038241045.1 Hyphomicrobiales bacterium
AAACCGGAGATCCGATAAGGGTCCGCGCCGCGTCCCAAGGTTTTTGCGGCAAAGCCAAATCCCGCCAGAGTTCCGAGCGCGAAGAAGGCGGTCAGCACCTTGGTCTGCCCGACAGAAAGTTTGAGGATTTCCGCGCCGTAAGGCTCGAGCAGAATATCCTGCATCGAAAACGCGGCAGTCCCCAATGCGACCGCGACCAGAACGCGGATCGATCCGCCTGCCGCGCGGTACTTTGCCCACGACTCCTGAAACTGCGGCGTCTTGCGTGTCGCCGACGTTCGCGACGGATCGCGCGCTTCTTGCTTCCACAGCGCAATCATATTGAGCGCCATCTGCGTCACCGCGACGCCCTGGATGATCTGGATCAGGCGAATTTCGTTGAAGTTGGCGAGTAACTCGCCGAACAGGAACGCGCTTCCCGCCATCCCGACCAGCAGCATCACATAGAGAAATGCAACCACGCGGGGGCGCGCCTCGACGGGTGCAAGATCCGTCGCCAGCGCAAGACCGGCCGTCTGCGTTGTATGAAGCCCTGCGCCGACCAGCAGGAACGCCAGACACGCTCCGATCTGACCGACCCAGACCGGGCCTTCGCCCGTGCCTGACAAAACCAGCAGCGCAAACGGCATAATGGCGAAGCCGCCGAACTGCAGCAGCGAACCCATCCAGATGTAAGGCACGCGCTTCCAGCCGAGGAAGGATCGATGATTGTCGGACTTGAATCCGACGAGAACACGGAACGGCGCGAACACCAGCGGCAACGACACCATCAATGAGACGAGAAGCGTCGAGACACCGAGTTCGACGATCATCACGCGATTGAGCGTACCGTTCAAAAGCACAATCGAAATTCCGACCGATACCTGAAACAACGACAACCGCAGCAGACGACCGAGCGGAAGTTCTTTCGTCGCCGCGTCGGCAAATGGAAGGAAGCGGGTCCCGAGCCGCATCCAGCCTCTTGCCAATGTCGTTGTGATATCGCTCATCGCGGAATCATCTCCAGCGCTTGCGACTTGTAGAAGCCGCTGGCGACGCGATGGGTGCGTCCGGTCTGCCAGCTCGACAATCCATCCTCGGCAGCGAGAAGATCGTACAATTTGTGCTCGCTGACGGGCTCAATCGCTGGCGCGCGGTCGCCGCGTGGAAATAACCGGCCCACTGCATGCATGACGGCGAGCGCCGGCGTCTTCGGCGCGAATGTCACGAGCATCGCGTAGTCGGTGCGCGCGGCGAGCCCGGTCATAATGCGGCAAATGTCCGGCGCGTGATAATGAATGAGCGAATCCATTGCGACCACAAAATCGAAGCGGCCGAGTTTCGGATCGAGCATATCGCCCGACATGAATTCGATTGACGACGCATCGATATCCTGCGGCAGCCGTTCGCGCGCGACCTCGACAAGCGTCGGCGACAAATCGGTGGCGACGACTTTTGCGCCGCGACGCGCCGCCTCAATGGACAAAGCGCCCGTACCGCAACCAGCGTCGAGCAAACGTGCGCCGTTTAGATTCTCCGGAAGCCATGACAACAAAGTGTTGCGCATCTCATCGCGTCCGGCACGGACAGTCGCGCGAATTCGTCCTACTGGCGCGTCGGATGTGAGCTTCGCCCATGCATCGGCCGCAGTGCGGTCGAAGTAGGTTTTCAGCTCGCCACGCCGTTCGAGATAAGTCGCAACGCTCATTAGTCGAACCCCAACAGATCGAAGATATCGCGGTCTTTCAGTGACGTTCCCTTGAGCGGCGGCTCCTTGCCTTCCCAAAGTTCAGTCGCAAGCCGCATGTATTCGTCGGTCACGGCTTTCAGTTCCGGCGTCTCGTCCATTTCGAACAATGTCGATTTCTTCAGACGGGACTTGCGGATGATGTCGAGATCGGGGAAATGCGCGATGCGCTTGAGATTGGCCTGCTCGGCATATTTGTCGATCTGATCGGTCGCGACACTTCGATTCGCGATGACACCGCCGAGGCGGACGCCGTAGTTTTTCGATTTTGCCTCGATGGCGGCGACGATCAGCGCGCGATCCGAATGCTGCAACGGCGCGGCAAAACCTCCGCACACGACGTCGCCGAGCACGTCGAAAATCACCACGTCGGTATCTTCGAGCAGATGATGCTCCTTCAGGAGCTTCACGGTCTGGCCGACCACATAGCCGCCGCAGCCGGTGCCCGCAGGAGGTCCACCGGCTTCCAGGCACATCACGCCGTTGTAACCTTCGAACACAAAGTCTTCGGGGCGCAGTTCTTCGGCGTGGAAGTTCACTGACTCGAGCACGTCGATCACGGTCGGCACCAGACGCTTGGTCAGCGTGAAGGTCGAGTCGTGTTTCGGATCGCAGCCGATCTGCAGCACGCGCTTGCCGAGCTTCGAGAACGCGACGGACAAATTCGACGACGTCGTGCTCTTGCCGATGCCGCCTTTGCCATAAACCGAAAAGACTTTCGCGGTGCCGATCTTCAGATTCGGATCGAGCTCAACCTGCACGCTGCCTTCGCCGTTTCCTTGGCCGTCACCGCAGCGCGATGCACTTTTAAGTTTGAGGTGTCCTTCGAGGGTCGATGTGGGTGTCTGGATATTCATGCGGCAACTCCTACGCCTTCGAGGCGATCCTCAAGCTCTTCGCCTGCCTTGCGCAGGACATCGAGCATTTCCGGGTCGGGTGACCAGTATTTGCGTTCGTGGGCTTCGATTAGGCGGTTGGCGACTTTCGCCGACGCCACGGGATTGAGCGCGGCAAGACGCTCGCGCATTTCCGGATCGAGCACGAATGTTTCCGTGAGTTGACGATAGACCCAGGGCGCGACATCGCCTGTCGTCGCCGACCACCCCATCGTGTTGGTGACGTGCTCTTCGATCTGACGCACGCCCTCATAGCCATGCTTGAGCATGCCTTCGTACCATTTCGGATTGAGCATGCGGGTGCGAGTCTCGAGCGACACCTGTTCGGACAATGTGCGCACCGCGCCCTCGCCTCTGGTCTGATCGCCGATATAAACCGGCGCGCTGGTGCCGCCCTTGGCGCGGCGCACCGCGCGGCTGATGCCGCCGAGCGTGTCGAAGTAATGATCCACAGTCGTGACACCAAGCTCAACCGAGTCGAGATTTTGATACGCAAGATCGACATCGGCGAGCGCGCTTTTGAGCAATGCCGTCTGCTGCACCGGCTGGCCCTTTAGGCCGTATGCGAAGCTCTTGCGGCGGGTGTAGGTCTCGGCCAATTCGTCTTCGTCTTCCCAGCGGCTGTTCTCGACCAGATGGTTGACGTTCGACCCGTAGGCACCGTCCGCATTGCCGAACACACGCAGCGACGCCGTCTCCAGATCGCAATTATGTTCGCGCTGATAGGCCAGCGCATGCTTGCGCACAAAATTCATCGCTGCGGGCTCGTCGGCGGATGCCGCGAGGAAACACGCTTCGGCCAACAGCTTGATCTGCAGCGGCAACAGGTCGCGGAAGATTCCCGACATGGTGACGATGACATCGATGCGCGGACGCGCGAGTTGGTCGAGCGGAATCAATTCAGCGCCCGTGAGGCGTCCGTAGCTATCGAAGCGCGGCCGCGCGCCAAGCAGCGACAGCACCTGGCCAATAGGCGCGCCTTCATTTTTCAGATTGTCGGTGCCCCACAACACAATCGCGACGGTTTCCGGCATGGCGTTGCCATCGGCGCGATGCTTGTCGATCAGGCGTTGCGCCTGCCGTGCTCCGTCCTGCACCGCGTAGGCGCTTGGAATCCGGAATGGATCGAAGCCATGAAGATTGCGGCCGGTCGGCAAAATCGCCGGCGTCCGCAGCAGATCGCCGCCGGGCGCGGGACGAACGAACTTTCCGTCGAGCGCGTGAAGGATGCTGGGGATTTCGTGGTCCTGAGCGATCAGGCGATCAGTCTGCGCCAGCTCTTTATATTGAGCGAGCGTGAGTGTCGCGTCGGCAGCGTCCTCGATCAGCGACTCAGGCGATTCACCGGACACGAGACGGGCCAAGACTTCCTTGTCAGGCCGCGCGCCGTGCGACGCATCTGCCACCGCCTGCAGCATCTCGACGCGCTGTTCGGGCGATGGGACTTCGCCGACGACATGCAGTCCGTGCGGAATGAGCGTGTATTCAAGTTCAAGAACAGCTTCGCCGAGCTTGGCAATGGTGGCTTGAGTCTCGTCACCCCAGGCCGGTTCGGCAGTCGCAAGATCGAGTGTGCTGGCCTGAGCTTGAATCAAAACTGCAAGATCGGCCAGTTCCGAAGCGCTGTCCGGCGCAAGGCCGCGCCAGCGCTCGATCGATGATTTCAATTCGACCAGGCCTTTATAAAGACCCGCATGGGCAACCGGCGGCGTCAGATAGCTGATGAGCGTCGCGGCAGACCGCCGCTTGGCAATCGTGCCTTCGGATGGATTGTTCGACGCATAAAGATAAAGATTGGGCAGATCGCGGATCATGCGATCCGGCCAGCACGCACCAGACAATCCGGCCTGTTTACCGGGCATGAATTCCAGCGCGCCATGGGTGCCGAAATGCAGCACCGCGTGCGCGCCGAAATCCTCGCGCAGCCAGCGATAGAACGCCGAGAAAGCATGCGTCGGTGCAAAGCCTTTCTCGAACAGCAATCGCATCGGGTCGCCCTCGTATCCGAAGGCGGGCTGGATGCCGACAAAGATATGTCCGAAGCGTTCGCCGAGCACGAAGATCGAGCTGCCATCGCTTTGTTGCTTGCCCGGTGCCGGACCCCACTGCGCCTCGATCTCTTTGAGATATTGCTCGCCACGAACGTGATCGCTCGCGGGAATGCGCGCATGGACATTGGCGTCGGCACCGAAGCGCGCCGCATTACCCGACACAATCTTTTCGCGCAGCGCATCGACGCTCGGGGGAACGTCAACTGAATATCCCTCGCGCTTCATCGCCGTCAGCGTGCCATGCAGGGATTCGAACACCGAGAGATACGCAGCCGTGCCGGTGTTGCCGGCATTCGGCGGGAAGTTAAAAAGAACGATTCCGACTTTGCGATCGGCGCGGTCGGCACGGCGCATCGCAATCAGCCGTGAGGTGCGTGCCGCCAGCATCTCGGCGCGCTCGCTGCAGACATGCATGTCGCCGCCGATTTCTGATTTCGCAAAGACACATCCGCGTTCGCAGCCGGTGCAGGGTACGCCCGCGCCATCGGTGCGGCCGCCATACACCATGGGGCCTGCAGCACCGTCGAGTTCGGGGATCGCAACCATGATGGTGCTTTCCACCGGCATCAGGCCGCGATCCGATGCGCCCCACTGCTCCAGGGTCTGGAATTCGACGGGATGCGCCGACAAATACGGCACGTCGAGTTTGGCGAGAATGTCTTCGGCGGATTTCGAATCGTTGTAGGCCGGGCCGCCGACCAGCGAGAAGCCGGTGAGCGACACAACGGCGTCAACCGTGCTCCTGCCGTCTTTCATAAAAAAACGCTCGATGGCTGGGCGCTGATCGAGGCCGCTTGCGAAAGCCGGAATGACGCGGAGGCCGCGCGCCTCGAGCGCGGAAATAACGCCGTCATAATGACCGGAGTTTCCAGCCAGCAAATAAGACCGCAGTAAAAGTATGCCGACTGTTCCTTGCTCGCCGTCAATGCCTGCCATCGGCTTCGCTGCCGGCAGTCTGTCCAGCGTCTCGGACACGCGACTTTTCATGCGCGGATGATAAACACCGATGTCGGCGTATTCGACCGGCGCTTCAGCCTTCACAACGCCGCGCAGGCTGCGGCGCGGACCATCTGCGTAACGATCCACCAGCAGGCGAATCATGTTCGCGATGTTCTGTTCGGAGCCCGCGAGCCAGTATTGCAGCGTCAGGAAATAAGCGCGCATGTCCTGCGCCGCGCCGGGAATAAACCGCAGCAGCTTCGGCAGCCGCCGCAGCATCTTCATTTCGCCCTTGCCGCCGGCTGTTCCCTTCTTGTTGCCGCGCAGACGCTTGAGCCACGAAATCGCACCGAGCGATTCGCCGCTCATGTCGAATTTTCCGGCGCGCGTCAGCTTCACGACCTCGGTCGCCGACATGCAGCAGATCATCGCGTCGCATTCCGCGCGGCGCGCGCTCAATGCAGGCAGCACTGCTTGGGCGTGTTCATCGAGAAACAGCATCGTCGAGATCACAATGTCGCCCTGCGCGATGTGCGCCTTGCAACGAACGAGCGCCTCTGCGCTCGTGCCCCACTCGTCGGCGGAATGCACCGACAATTCCAGACCGGGATAATCCTTGCGCAAGGCTGTCTGCGCACGCGCAGCCGCGCCGGACAGATGACTGTCCATCGTCACGATCACGACGCGAATGGGCGTCGCGTCAGCGTGCGTAGTGCGCTTTGGCATCGTACAGCGTCTCGACAGTGATGGTTGCCACGCCATTTTCATTGGCGAAGCGTTCGGTGTTGCGGCGTGCTTTGCCGCGAACGAAAAACGGAATCTTGTGCAGCTCTTTCTCGGCATCGACGGCCCAGACCGCCAGCGATTCGGCGGTGGGCAATTGCGTTGCGACTTCGGCGGAGGACGCCGCAGCCGGCATCGCGTGTCCGGCGCCGAGATGCGACGGCACCGCGCCGTCCTTGAATTCGAAATCGTCCTTGAACATCGCGAGCAGATGTTCTTCGAGGCCCATCATCAGCGGGTGCACCCAGGTATCGAAAATGACGTTGGCGCCCTCAAAACCCATTTGCGGTGCGTAACGCGCCGGGAAATCCTGCACATGCACGGGAGCCGAAATCACCGCACACGGCACGCCGAGGCGCTTGGCGATATGGCGCTCCATCTGCGTGCCGAGCACCAGCTCGGGCTGCAGCTCGGCAACCTTGGCCTCAACCTCAAGATAATCGTCCGTGATGAGCGGCTCGATGTCGTAGAGCTTTGCGGCCTCGCGAATTTCGCGGCCGAATTCACGGCTGTAGGTTCCGAGGCCAACGACCTTGAAACCCAATTCATCCGATGCGATGCGCGCTGCCGCGACTGCGTGGGTTGCGTCACCGAAAATGAAGACGCGCTTGCCGGTGAGATAAGTCGAATCGACCGAGCGCGAATACCAGGGCAGCCGCGACGAGGATTGAGCCAGCAACTCCGTCGCATCCACGCCGGCAAGCTGCGCGACTTCTTCGATAAACGCGCGCGTGGCCGAGACACCGATCGGAATTGTCTTGGTCGATGGCTGGCCGAAACTGCGTTGCAGCCAAGACACCGCCTGCCCTGCGATTTCCGGATAAAGCACGACGTTAAAGTCAGCGTCGCCAAGCCGCGCAAGATCTGCGGGCGTAGCACCCATCGGTGCTGTCACGTTGACGTCGATGCCGAGCTTCCCCAGGAGCGCCGTGATTTCCGTGATGTCGTCACGATGGCGAAAGCCGAGTGCGGTCGGGCCGAGCAGATTGCATCGCGGACGCTGGCCTGCGGCGCGTTCAGCGCGCTTCGTGCCGGGTGCGGGAACGAAAGGTCCGGCAAGCGCGCGTACCAACTGATAGAACGTTTCAGACGCGCCCCAGTTTTCCTTGCGCTGATAGGCGGGAAGATCGACCGTCACCACCGGGATCGGCAGATTGAGCGCGCGCGCGAGGCCGCCCGGATCGTCCTGAATCAGCGACCCCGTGCAGGATGCACCGACGATCATCGCCTGCGGCTTGAAACGATCATATGCGTTCTGCGCTGCGGTCTTGAACAGTTCGGCAGTGTCGCCGCCGAGATCGCGTGCCGCAAAGGTCGTGTAGGTGACAGGCGGCCGCTTGTCGCGGCGCTCGATCATCGTGAACAACAGGTCCGCGTAAGTGTCGCCCTGCGGTGCGTGCAGAACATAGTGAAGGCCTTCCATTCCGGTCGCGACACGCATCGCGCCGACATGGGGTGGTCCTTCATATGTCCAGACTGTGAGCTGCATGTCAGGCCACCAGCTTTGCGCGGCGCACGAGCGGGCGTGCGAAAAGTTCGGCCAAGTCAGCGGCCTGCTCGTAACCTTGAATCGGCGTGAAAATCAGTTCGATCGACCACTTCGTGGTGATTCCCTCCGCTTCAAGCGGATTGGCGAGCCCAAGGCCGCATACGACAATATCCGGATGCGCGGCGCGGCAGCGATCCAGTTGAAGATCGACGTCCTGGCCTTCCGTCAACGCGACGTCGGCCGGCAGCATTCGCAATTCTTCCGCGAGGTGCTCGCGATGCAAATAGGGCGTGCCGACCTCGACCAGCTCCATCGCAAGTTCGCGCGACAGGAAACGCGCCAGCGGAATTTCGATTTGCGAATCGGGAAACAGAAAGATGCGGCGTCCCGAGAGTTGATCGCGATAACGGATCAATGCGCGTTCGGCGCGTGCGCGATACGGCTGCGTGATGGTCTCGAAATGATTCGGATCGATACCGAAAGCATCGGCGGCGGCGCGCAACCACGCCGTGGTGCCTTCGACGCCGAGCGGAAACGGTGCGGCCAGTCGTTTCGCGCCCCGCGATTCCAGCGCCCTTGCAGTGTCGGCCAGGAAAGGTTGCGCCAGCAGATAGCGGGTATCGGGGCCGACTTCCGGAAGCTGCGTCGAATTGCGCGGCGGCAGGAATTGCACGTTCTTGATGCCCAGCGCATCGAACATCCTGACAAACTGGTCTTCAACCACATCGGCCAACGCGCCGACAACCAGAAGCGAGGTCTCGCTCGTCCCCTTCGGGGGGAGTGTGGGGACGAGCGAGGCGAGACACGCATCCTCGCCTTGCGTGAATGTGGTCTCGATTCCGCTACCGGAGTAATTCAGGATTCGCACCGCGGGTGAAAACGTCTTCGACAGTCGCAACGCGGCACGCGACAGGTCGAGCTTGATGACCTCCGACGGACAGGAGCCGACCAGAAACAGCAGACGAATGTCGGGCCGCCGTTGGAGCAATTGCGTGACGATGCGGTCGAGTTCGTCGTTGGCGTCGGTGAGGCCCGCGAGGTCCTTTTCTTCCATGATGGCCGTCGCGAACCGAGGCTCGGCGAAGATCATCACGCCGGCGGCGGACTGGATGAGATGCGCGCAGGTGCGCGAACCGACGACCAGAAAGAATGCGTCCTGAATTTTCCGGTGCAGCCAGACAATGCCTGTCAGTCCGCAGAAAACTTCGCGTTGTCCGCTTTCGCGCCGGACCGGCTGGCGGCCGTCGGACGCTGCGACGGCGCAGCCTGATACCTTTGCGGGAACATGCACCGTCATGCGCTGCTCCCGGCTGAGTCAGGAACGGATGCCAAAGCCAACCGCTCGTCGCGGCGGGCGGCGCGCAGTTTGAGAATGAACTGGGTCGCATTGACGACGTAAGCCGCGTAAGCCGCGAGCGCGAGAAGCATCTGCTCTTGCGGTGTCGCCAGTCCGAAAATCAGCGCCGCCAGATAGGCCGTATGAAGTCCGAGCACCAGAAAGCTGAAAACGTCTTCCCAGAGGAACGCCGGCGCAAAAAGATAGACGCCGAAAACCTCGCGCTCCCAGATCGAGCCCGTAATCATGATGGCATAGAGAAGCAGCGTCTTGGCGACGATCGACATTGTCGCGAGCGCCAGACCTTCGCCGGTCAACAGGTAGCGAACGACGAAAAAAACGCTGACCAAAAAAACGAGAAACTGAATCGGTGCAAGAATTCCTTGAACAAGTGTCCACGGTGTTGCATCGCGGCGCTTGCGTTCCTCCGCTGTGTAGAGCGGCTTAAGTCTTTGGTGAGACTTCGAGACCGGATTTTCGCGGAATTGAGTCGCCGAATTTCCGTTCGCGGGTGCAGCGACGACTTCACGCTCATCGCTGTAAAGATTATTTGACACTGACGAATTGCGATGCTGCGATATCGACTGGGGATAACGAGATGCCGTCGGCGCTGAACGACCGTAACGATCCAAGTCTCGTTCTGCAGTTACTTCATGTTGCACCGCGCCACTCCCTATGTGCGGGCTCTCAGTGAAAGGAGGCTAATCGCCGTTCTGGGGACTGTCAACTAAACCATACGTAAATCAAACTTGACGGTTATGGACGTTCGGGCCTTAAATGTTGGGGGAGTAAAAATGACCGACGTGAACGAGCAATCATTCTCAGCCGGCGCCAAGAACGACACGGCAGCGACGAGTCAGGTGAGGTCGCTCCGCAGCCGACTTCCCCTGCCGCTTTGGCGGTTGCGGCCTGCATTTCAGCCCGTCAAAGCCGTTCGCGCTCTCAAAAGCCAGATACTTCCCAAGATCATTCTCGCGCTGAAAAGCATGCCAGCCACCAAGGCGGCGGCTCCCGAGCAGGAACAGTTCGACAGCGTTCAGAAATTCGCAGCGCTTGCGCTCGGAGACAGTGAAAATGCAGCGATGGGCTTCATCGAAGGCGTGCTGTCGCAGGGTGTGCCCGTTGAAGATGTATTCCTGAAACTCCTGATTCCTGCCGCGCGCCATTTCGGCGAATTATGGGAAACGGACGCGACCGACTTCGCCAATGTGTCGATTGCCATGAGCCGTCTGCAGAGAATTCTGCGGGAACTGGCGGAACGATCTTTCAGCCCCAGTCAGCGGGGCGATTCCGGAGAATCGGCGCTGCTCACGACGATCCCGGGCGAACAACACAGCTTCGGGCTTTCGATCGTCTCGGAATTTTTCCGGCGCGACGGCTGGAACCTCTGCACCGGGCCGTTCGCGTCCCACCGGGAACTCACATCTCTTGTGCATAACCACTGGTTCGATGTCGTCGGATTTTCAGTCAGCAGCGATCGCAGGCTCGACGAA
>JBBRGE010000033.1:0-10700 GCA_038241045.1 Hyphomicrobiales bacterium
CGCTTCGCAAGCATTCGCCTGTCGAATGGCGCGACGCCGATGCGTTATACTTGGGGAATTATTGGCGCAATACTGCGGACGTGACAAGGATTACGTCCATCGTCGCCATTGATTTGCGCCATGCGGAGCGCGCGCCACCTGCACGAACGTCCCGCGAACCGTTAGTGACGCTGGTCGAGATGCGAACGCAGTTCTTCGATCGAGGAAAACCGCACCATGCCCTCGGGCATCTGCGCTTCGATCGACCCATCGGAATAGAGCGAGTAGGCCATCGAATCCACAACGCCGGATTTCACGATCGAGACCGATGCAGCATCGCCGCGCCGTGGCGCAGCGCGGCCATTTCGCTGGAGCTCCGGTGAGAAACTGTCCATATCGTCAGCCGCGTCGCGTCGTTTCGGCGCGAACATGGCGTCGCGGCGCTGACGCTCTGCCGCTTCGACTGGTGCGGATGGACGGGTGCGGACCGGCGGTTCGTCCTGCCATGGTGCCGAAAGCGAAGGCGCGTTGGCGGACGGCAACGAGGGTGCCGCATGATTCATGTCATCGTCGAAACTATCGAAGTCGTTCGCCTGAGGATCGAGGGGAAACAGCATTTCATCGCGCGCGGGCGGCGAGCGCATCGCTTTTGACGGCGCCGGCGCCTGCTGCATTGGTGGATTGCGTCCTCGGCCTGCGGATATTGCGTCGCGCGGCGCAGCGAAAGCACCTGACGCCTGTGACGGCAACCCTGCTTCCAGGCCGCGTGTCAAATTTCGAAGTTCGCGACCGACGAAATACAGACCGAGCAGCACGAGCCCGGTGCATGCCACCACCGCTCCCGCCAAAATCATCGTATTGCCGACGCTAAATTCTTTGATGGGGATTCCGAACACGATCGTCAGAACGCCAACGCACAGAACCACCGTTCCGCCGATCAACAACGCAATCATTCCAAACTCCACCCCAGCGCCACTCTCGGCACCGCACTCAGCCGCAACATATTACTGTCATCCAGATCGCATTACCAATTAGTAATTTTTGAATGATTTCCGTACGGAACACGGCGCAAGAAAACCCAAAGACCGTCAATTCGCCGCTCAATCGCACTCCAGAACAAATTACGCTGAAACTATTAGAAAGTTTTACCATAGGGTAATATGCTGCACTGCATCAGGAATTTGCACCACAATTCCCAATTACTTGAAACAACAACTGCGATACATTGTTCCGGAGAACAAAAACCGAGCTGCATTCAGCATCGGTTCACGGGACGCTGGATTTACTGACTGACATGTCTTCCATCGCGACATCGGCCCTCGAAACGTCATCGCGACGTTCGATCGAGCAGACGTGTGACGATATCGCGCTGGCCGTGCTCGCGGCGGTCGCGATTGTCGCCGCGCTGACGTTTCGCGACTACGGACTTGGCTGGGACGATTACACCCATGCCGAGTACGCCGACCTGTTGCTGAAGATGTTCGGCAGCGGCTTTCGGGACACCAGCGCGCTCACCTTTGCGAACCTCTATATGTATGGCGGCGGCTTCGACATGGTCGCGGCACTTCTGCACAAGATCATTCCGCTTGAACTATTCGAAACCCGGCGTCTCGTCGGCGCAATCGTCGGCATTATCGGGCTTGGCTTAACATGGCGGCTGGCGCGCCGCGTGGCCGGACCTGTCGGCGGTGTTGCCGCGTTGCTGACGCTTGCACTATGTCCGATCTATTACGGGCATATGTTCATGAACCCGAAGGATGCGCCCTTCGCGGTGGCGATGATTGTTCTGATGCTGGGCCTGGTGCGGCTCGCCCAGGAATATCCGTCGCCCTCGCCTCATACGATTCTTATCGTCGGTCTCGGTGCCGGACTGTCGGTCGGCTCACGGATTTTGGGCGGCCTCGCTTTGATCTATGCGCTGATCGCCTTCACGCCGATCTGGCTTGCGGACATTCGTTCCCACGGCTGGCGCGAAACCGGTCACCGGTTGGGCCATGTGCTTTACTTACTGCTGCCCGGGCTGTTGCTCGGTTATTTGGTGATGGGGCTGATATGGCCTTGGTCGATCATCGACACCACCAACCCGTTCAAGGCGCTGACTTACTTCTCGCACTTCTTCGAAAAACCATGGAAGGAGTTGTTCAACGGCGCGATCGTGTCGGTGCCCGACATGCCGTGGTCGTATCTGCCGACGCTGTTTGCGCTGCAGCTTCCGGAAATCATGCTTGCCTTGCTGGCAGTCGGCGTGATGACGACCGCCGTCGTGGTCTGGAAGCCAGCGTCCGACCCTAAGCGCAAGACAGTGCTGCTGCTGCTGACGCTCGCAGCGTTGCTTCCGTTGATTATCGCCATGGTGAAACGACCCGCGCTATACAACGGCATTCGCCACTTCGTGTTCGTGATTCCGCCGATGGCCGTACTCGCTGGCGTCGGATTTGCCGCCATCTCCGGCTGGCTTAAGGAAAACAGTCGCAAGGCGCAGGCGGCATTTGTCGCAATCGTCGTATTCGGTCTTTCTCTGCCGCTCACAGAAATGATCCGGCTGCATCCTTATCAATACACGCACTTCAACCACATTGCGGGATCGGTTCGCGGCGCCGACGACCGCTACATGCTGGACTATTGGGGTCTCGCGCTGAAGCAGGCTTCCGAAGGTCTGCGCGCGGAAATTATCGAACGGCAGGAAATTCCACCGCGCAGTCGTAAATGGCGCGTCGCGGTGTGCGGACCTCAACGCCCCGCCCAAGTGGCATTGGGGCCCGACTTCACCATCGGCTGGGACAGCCATGCCGCCGATTTCGCCATGACGCTCGGCGAATTTTACTGCAAAGGCCTGAATGCTCCCGTGGTTGTCGAGATCAAACGCGACGACGTGATTTTTGCGAGGGTTTATGACATTCGCGGCAAAAGCATCGCCAGCCTGTTGGCCATTCCGGCGCCCTGACCGCGGTATCACCCGGAGCAACATGGCACATCCGCACCGTCATGCGGTTGCCCGGTGCAGGCGAGGCGTCTAAAGTTTTTTGCAATTCGGAAAATCACGCGGGAGATGATCCATGTCGCCAGCCGAAGTACGCCTCAAGAATGTCAAATCGGCCATGACCGAAGCCGAGTGGTTGCAGCGCATCGATCTCGCCGCCGCCTATCGGCTGGTTGCGCTTTATGGGTGGGACGATCTGGTCGATACGCACATCTCCGCGCGCGTGCCAGGACCGGAGCATCATTTTCTCATCAATCCTTACGGGCTGATGTTCGACGAAATCACCGCCTCGAGCCTTGTGAAGGTGGACCTCGATGGCAACCAGCTCACCGAAAGCATCTACAAAATTAATCCGGCCGGCTTTACCATTCACTCGGCTATCCACGAAGTGCGCGAGGATGCCGGCTGCGTCATTCACCTCCACACGCCTGACGGCACGGCTGTCGCAAGCTGCATGGAAGGTTTGCAACCGCTGAACCAGACCGCGCATTTTGTCACCGGCGATCTCGCCTATCACGACTACGAAGGCGTCGCGCTCGATCATGACGAGCGCCCGCGTATCCAGAAAGACCTTGGCACCAAGAACCATCTGCTGCTGCGCACTCACGGCACGCTGACGGTGGGCCGCTCGGTCGCGTCAGCATGGGAACGCATGTATCATCTGGAGCGCGCCTGCACGATGCAGGTCCGCACCCGAATGCTCGGGCCGACCGCTTACCCAATCGAAAAGATTGTCACCGAGAAAAACGAAAATCTCATCGCCAATCAGGATGCGATGGAACTGCGCTCGACCAAACTGGTCTGGCCGCCGTTGTTACGAAAGCTTGACAGAATCGATCCCAGCTACAAGAGTTAATCCATCATCCTCTACACGGAACATTCAAACGCCGCCTAATTCCAGGCGGCGTTTTTGCGTTAGCTACAATGCCATCGCGTAAGTTTTGCTGTTGCGCGTCAACGTTTCGCTAAGGCGTGACGGGTAGTGCTGGAGACCTGACCTTTGGAACCCCGCATGACCTTCGACATCGTTATTTGCCTCATCGCGCTCGTCGCAATCGTGATCGGATTTCAGGCCGGCATCATCCGCAGCGCCGCGACCATTCTGGGTTATATCTCCGCAGCACCGATCGCCGTCTTTGTCACTGCGTTCATCGTCAAGGGTCTCGCAGGCAGCATCGACGTCACGACATCGCTCAAATCGTTCATCTTCATTTGCGTATTTATCGGCATCGGCTTCGTTTTGGGATCGCTATTGCGATTTTCCATCGACGAAGCGGTCGGCCCAGCCCGAAGTTTCATAGATCGATTTCTCGGCGCTGCGCTCGGCGTGGTCCGCATTGGGCTAGTCGCGGTCACGCTTGTGCTGGTGTTCGACCGTGTCATTCCCGCAGGACGCGAACCGGGATATATGAAGGGATCGAAGCTGCAGCCAATTTTGCTGCAAGCCGGCAGGCGCGGCCTGCGCACGCTGCCGCCTGAAACCGCGACCTACATTGATCAGTTGAAGCGAACCTGAAGCCTATCGCGGCGTCTCGGCGAACGCTGCGAGAATGCGCGCCCACGAGCGAATTCCCTTGTGGAAACTCTTGAGGTCGTATTTCTCGTTCGGCGAATGGATGTTGTCATCCTCAAGCCCAAACCCGATCAGCACCGTATCGAGGCCCAACGTCTTTTTAAAATCTGCGACGATGGGAATTGACGCGCCTGAGCCGATCAGCAGCGTGTCCTTACCCCATTCATCCGTCAGCGCACGACGCGCTGCCGCGAGCGGCTTCATGCTCCAATCGAGCGCAATCGCGGGTGCGCCCGCATGATCGATGAAATCGGCCTTGCAATCGGCGGGCAGCCGCCCGGTGACATAGTTGCGAAACGCCTGGCGGATTTTTTCAGGGTCCTGTCCTTCCACCAGACGAAACGACACTTTCGCGGAGGCCTCGGCAGGAATCACGGTTTTGGAGCCCTCGCCGGTATAGCCGCCGACAATGCCGTTGATGTCGCAGGTCGGACGCGACGAAATCTGCTCGATCAGTAACCTGCCCTTTTCACCTGCGGGTAGTGAAAGGCCGATTGGCTTTAAAAATTTTTCCGCTGTCAGATCGAGTTTTTTCCATTGCGCCAGAATATCCGGCGGCAGATCTTTCACGCCGTCGTAGAACCCCGGCAGGGTGACGCGGCCATCATTGTCATGGATGCCGCCGAGAATTCTTGTCAGCACGCGGATCGGGTTCTGCGCACCGCCACCGAAAATACCGGAATGCAAATCGCGGTTCGCGGCCTTGATCTTCACTTCTTCATAGACAAGGCCGCGTAGCGACGTCGTGATCGCGGGCGTGTTCTGATCCCACATACCGGTATCGCAAACCAGCACGAAGTCGGCAGCGAGTTCTTTTTTGTGCTTGTCGAGAAACGGGCCGAAATTCTTGGAGCCGATTTCTTCCTCACCTTCGATCAGGATCGTGACGTTGAGCGGTAGCGAGCCGGTGACGTTCTTCCATGCACGGCACGCCTCAACAAATGTCATGAGCTGGCCTTTGTCGTCCTCCGCACCGCGCGCGACGATGATCTTGCGGCCGTCGGCATGGTCGGCGATGACCGGCTCGAATGGCGGGCGATGCCATAACACGAGCGGATCGACCGGTTGGACGTCGTAGTGGCCGTAAAACAGAACGTGAGCGCCGCCCTTGACGCCGTTGCTTTTGCCGACGATGGCGGGATGGCCTGCGGTGGGTCGCACATCCGTCGCAAAACCAATGGTCGCGATATCGGCGGCGAGATGGTCGGCAGCTTTTTTGCAGTCGTCGGTAAAGGCCGGATCGGCCGAAATCGACTTTATCCGCAACAGCGCAAACAGCCGCTCGAGGCTTTTGTCGAAATCAGCATCGATGCGGTCAAGGACCGCAGACAAGGAACTGGTCGTGGTCATGGTCACGTTCTCAAAATCGCCGAGACAATGTCAGCGCCGCAAAATACTGCCGAGCGTGCCGCGCACGATGGAGCGTCCGATCGACCCACCAATCGAACCGGCAACCGATTTGCCGAGGTTCGCCGCAACATTCCCCGCGACCCTGTTGGTGACCGAGCGCGTCAAGTCGCGCGCGATGACTTGACCTGTCGAGAGTTTTTGGCCGCGCGGTCGGTTGGTGCCGAATATCGTACCAACGATCGAACCAATTTGTCCGAGAACACCACCGCCACCGGCAGGAGCCTCGCCGTCGGCTGGTGCAGCAGTCGTCGAAACACGCTTCTGCAGCATTTCATAGGCGGATTCGGAATCGATCGTGGTGTCGTATTTGCCTTTGACCGGGCTCGCCGCCATGATCGCCCTGCGCTCGGCCGGCGTGATCGGCCCGATCCGTGCCGTTGGCGGCCGGATCATGATGCGCTCGACCATCGACGGCGTGCCGTTGCCTTCAAGGAACGACACCAGCGCTTCGCCCTTGCCCAATTCGGTGATGACCTTCGCGGTGTCGAGCTTTGGGTTTGGCCGGAACGTCTGTGCTGCCGCCTGCACTGCCTTTTGGTCGCGGGGCGTAAAGGCACGCAACGCATGCTGTACGCGATTGCCAAGCTGCGAGAGAATTTTATCCGGCACGTCGATCGGATTCTGAGTCACAAAATAGATACCGACGCCCTTGGACCGGATCAGGCGCACCACCTGCTCGATCTTTTCCATCAATGCCTTCGGCGCGTCGTCGAACAGCAGATGGGCTTCATCGAAGAAAAACACCAGTTTCGGCTGCGGCGGATCGCCGACCTCAGGCAACTGCTCGAACAATTCCGACATCATCCAGAGCAGAAAAATCGCATAGAGCTTCGGCGACGTCATCAGCTTGTCGGCGACCATGATGTTGATCATGCCGCGGCCGTTCGAATCGGTCCGCATGAAATCCTTTAACTGGAGCGCCGGTTCGCCGAAGAATTTATCCGCGCCCTGATTTTCCAGGACGAGAAGCTGGCGCTGGATCGTGCCGACCGTGGACTTCGTGACGTTGCCGAAGGCCTGTGCGGACTTTCGGATCGCATCCAGCGGGTCGGCAGCGTCATCTTTCCCAGTGCCGGGAACGATTGCGTCGAGTAGCGCGCGCAAATCCTTCATGTCGAGCAATGTGAGACCGTTCTGGTCGGCGACACGGAATGCAACGTTGAGAACGCCCTCCTGAACATCGTTCAGTTGCAGCATCTGCGACAGCAGTAACGGTCCCATTTCGGAGACGGTCGCGCGCACCGGATGGCCCTGCTCGCCGAACACGTCCCAAAACACGGTCGAAAACTTGTCAGGCTGGAATGACAGTCCCATGTCCTTCGCGCGGCTGAGAATGAAATCCCTCGGTTCGCCCTCTTGCGATATCCCGGAGAGGTCACCCTTGATATCGGCAGCGAACACCGGCACGCCGGCCCGCGCAAAGCCTTCCGCCATGACCTGAAGCGACACGGTCTTTCCGGTCCCGGTTGCGCCGGTGACAAGACCATGGCGGTTTGCCAGGCCAAGCGTCAAAAAAGCCGGTTGTTCGCCCTTGCCGATGAAGATGGCCTTGTCGGTATCGGCGGATTTCATGCCACCGGATACGGACGCCTTCTCGGGCGGCGCCGATTTCGCTGACTTAGCAGCCTTCGGCGTCTTCGAAGCCTTTGATGTCGTCGATTTCGTCATTGCATCGCCTCTCGCAGGCTCTCGATATCGGCCGCATTATGCGGAATTGGTTGCGCGGAGCGCACTGGCTGCATCTTGCAGCCTACATTTAGCGGGTCAACCCATTGCAAGACCGAAGCGAGACCGACTGGAGAATAAGTGATTGCCGCAAGCCCGGATTGAAGAATGATAAGGGCTGACGATTAGTCGGTTTTTTCACGGCATGCGGCGCAATTTCCCGGGCTCAAGCGGAAGCCGCCGCAACGAATCTTTTTTGAAACAAAACTGAAATTTCTCCGTCGTTATTTGCCGTCGCAAACACGGTTCCATTTTTCCTGGCGAAATCAAAACGGAATCCGCTGAGAGGATTGCATCGCGGCAACACTCTGAAATTGATCGAATGTCGTTTCGCAATCGCGTCATTGGATCACTTGTAATTTCTGACGCGCGCGCTCAAGATAAATCATAAACAACGATCCGGTCCTCAACCGGAAATTTGATGGGGCGCATCTCATGGACGAATTGATCGACAATCTGGCTGTAATGGCCGGAATCGGCAGCGTTGTGCATGGAATGATCTTCACCGTTGCAAGTGAGATCTTAGAGACTTTTGGAATTTTCTCGAAACTGCCTCGCTCCTTCTAAGTCTAATTTCCAACTCAAGATCGTTAGTTTGAATTCAATGTCATATCCCATTTCAAAGATCGACGGACTTGGTCCGCAGTCGGCCGCAAAGCTCAAGGCAGTTGGTATCCGGACAACGCAAGGTCTTCTAGAATTTGCGGGGACCGCGAAAGCACGCAAGGCGCTTTCTTTGAAAACCGGAATTGGCGAACAGCAACTTCTCAAATGGGCCAACACTGCTGCCATCATGAGCGTGCCGGGCATCAGCACCGGCAAGGCTGGACTGATCCGCGCGACCGGAGTCAACACCGTGCGCGAGTTGGCCATGCGCAATCCCGGCCGCCTCGCGCAGGCGATGAAAAAAATCAACGATGACAGGAAATTTGTGCGAATTCTTCCTTCCGAAAAATCGGTGGCCAGGCTGATCGAAAACGCCGGAAAACTGCCGCACAAGATCAGCTATTGAGTGCCTTCGGCCCCATGTACAGCGGCTGAATTTCGAAGACCCTTTGACGTAGCACTGCCCGATAGCCGCACCGGTTGCCTTGACTCCCCGAGGCGGACGCCGCAAATCGACCGTATGACGGTCAAATTAACCGCGCCCGCAGCTGCTTCGCAACGCCATCGGTCGGTGCTTGCAACTTTGCTCGACCGTTCCTTTCCCGCTGTGATGGGCGTTCTGAATGTGACGCCGGACTCGTTCTCAGACGGCGGAAAATTTCTCCTGCCGGAACCAGCGCTCGAACAAGCCAGGCGCATGATCGCCGAAGGTGCTTCCATTATCGACATCGGCGCGGAATCGACGCGGCCCTACGGGGCAAAACCAATGACAGCCGACGAAGAAAAACAGCGCCTTCGATCCATCCTGCCGGATGTGGTCGCGCTCGGCATTCCGGTATCGATCGACACGATGAAAGCCGGCGTAGCGGCATGGGCGCTCGATACAGGCGCCACCATTGCCAACGACGTCTGGGGGCTACAATGCGATCCCGACATGGCCAAGGTTATCGCCGAGCGCAACGCGCCGGTGATCGTGATGCACAATCGTGACAGCATTGATGCTTCACTCGATATTATGAAAGACATCGCGGATTTTTTCGCGCGCTCGCTCAATCTTGCAGCTAAGGCGGGCATAGCCGAAACCAATATCGTGCTCGATCCCGGCATCGGTTTCGGCAAAACACCAGATCAGAGCATGACCGCGCTTGCACGCCTGAGCGATTTACAGACATTCGGCCTGCCCCTGCTTGTCGGCGCGTCGCGCAAGCGCTTTATCAGCAGTGTCTCCCCTTCGGAGCCTCATGAGCGGCTGGGCGGGTCGATCGCCGCGCATCTGCTCGCAGCACAACGCGGAGCGCGCATCATCCGCGCGCATGATGTTGCCGAAACGGTGCAGGCACTTCAGGTTGCGGCAGCGATTGGAACTCAACGATGAGCGACATCATTTTTATCAAGGGTCTCCTGATTCACGCCCGCCACGGCGTGATGGAGCACGAAGCCGAGGTCGGTCAGCGCTTCGTCATCGACCTCGAACTCTCGGTGGACCTGTCGGAATCCTCGCGCAGCGACCGGCTGGCCGACACCGTGTCCTATGCCAATGTGGTCGCGACCGCGACCGCCGCCTTCAAGGACGCCAACTACAAGCTGCTGGAGCGCGCCGCCGGCGCCGTCGCCGACGCGGTCCTGGCCGCTTTCCCGCGCATCAGCGCGCTCAAGGTCACGGTGCACAAGCCGCACGCGCCGATCGCGGCGATTTTCGATGACGTCGGTGTGATCCTGACCCGCGGCCGCGGATAACGTCGCCATGGCTGATGTGCTGATCGCGCTGGGCGGCAATGTCGGCGACGTCCGCGCCACGTTCAGCAAGGCCATCTCCCATATCTGCGGCATGACCCAGGCGGCGCTGCTGGCGCGTTCGTCCGACTATGCCACGCCGCCATGGGGCGACGCGCAGCAGGATCGCTTCATCAACGCCTGCATCGAGATCGAGACCAGCCTCGATCCGCATGCGTTGCTGTTCACGCTGCACCGGATCGAAAAGAAGTTCGGCCGCGACCGCACCCAGGAACGCCACTGGGGACCGCGCACCCTCGACCTCGACATGCTGGCCTATGACGACGTCAAAATCGACAAGCCGGAACTGACGCTGCCGCATCCCCGCCTCTTCGAGCGCGCCTTCGTGCTGGTGCCGCTGGCCGAGATCGCGCCGCAGCGGTCGATCGCAGGAAAGAGCGTGGCGGCGGCGCTCGCGGCGCTGTCGACCGAGGGCATCGAGCGGTTACCCGACATCGATTGAACCTGAAACCGTTTGGCTTGGGAGGCGCCGCGTGGCATTTTCGGGCTCAGACCAACAACAACGCTCCAGGGAGCCTCCCGCCGAATGCCCGATGCCGCCGATGACCTGAAACTCGCCGCCGACTTTCCCCAGGCGGACTACGACGACTGGCGCAAGCTGGTCGATGGCGTGCTCAAGGGCGCGCCGTTCGA
>JBBRGE010000034.1:0-10638 GCA_038241045.1 Hyphomicrobiales bacterium
CCCCTCCCTTCTCCACCATCATCCTCGGCGGCACCGGACAGGTCGGCGCAGCGGCGGTCGATGAACTGCTCGCCATTGCGGCGTGCCGCGAAGTCGTGATGGTCACGCACAAGGCCATCGCGCCGCGTGATCGCGTGCGCAATGTCGTGCTCGATACGGGCGCACAAGATTTCGCCGCGCGCATCAAAACGCTCGCCGCTGAACTCACCGCACAAGGCCACGCCACCGCCGTGAGTTGCCTCGGCATCGGCATCGGTACGGCGCAATGGAGCGAGGACGATCTGAAGCGAGTCGAAGTCGGCGTGGTCGGCGCTTTCGCGCGCGGCTGTCATGAGGGCGGCATCGCGCAATTCTGTCTGTTGTCCGCCGTCGGCTCTACGGCGAAAAGCCCGTTCAAATATGTGCGCGTCATGGGCATGAAGGAAGACGCCGTGCGCGCGGCAGGCTTCACGCGGCTTTCGATCTTCCGCCCCGGCATCATTATCGGCAACGCGCACACGCCGGCATGGTCCGCATGGCTCGGCGCTGTGCTGCCGGGCGGATACGGCAATATCGATCAGCCGATCATCGGACGCGCCATCGCCAAAGAGTGCACGCTTCGCGGCGGCACCCCCGGCGAGGTCATCTACGAGAATGCCGCCATGAAGGCGCTCGCGGCGGACTAGCGCGCTTTCTCGCGTCCACGCCGGTGTGGATGACGGGGGAAAGATCGCGCCCCGGCGGAATCAGCCATCAGAATCGGTGCGTTTGCGCGCATACAAAGTGCGGGTTTCGGAAGTCTTACCGCGCAGGCCAAAGGAACTTACAGGCAGCCGAATTTTAGGCTTGGGATTCCCGAAGGACTCACTGATACTTCCCGCATTGCGAGGCTACCGGCGTTGAGCGTTTCCGCTGGTTTTTCGCTTTTTCCACCATATTTAGTGTTTGATTCAGTTTTTGATACTAGAACTTGACGTGTCGGATGAGTCTGGCCTAGCTTTGGAATCGTCAGGTGCATGCGTTTTTTGTCGCGCCGGACACTCCCAAAAGGGTTCCGACAGATAGCTCCGGCAGGCCGGTTGAGGCCACGGATTGGGGATTTGTCGTCTCTTTTTGGACGGTGGAATTGGGGCGTTAGGGCTGAGGCGGGAAAACCCGCAAGGCTCACCAGAGTAACGGGCCGGAGCATCGGGTCGGGCGTTGTCAAAAGCGCCCAACGAGCAGAACGGCAAGCTGCGAACTCACTAGGTCGATCAGACCAGTTCGCGAATGGAAATCTCCGGCGTAACCTCGGGCGAGGACGCGCCGGCAAAAGACGGGGCACTATTATGCGAATCGAACGCCGCTACACCAAAGCCGATACGTCACCCTACGCCGCCATGAATTTCAGGCTGACGACGAGCGAGATTCGCAATCCCGATGGCTCCATCGTGTTTCGTCTTGAGAATGTCGAGGTCCCTGAATTCTGGTCGCAGGTCGCATCCGACGTTCTGGCGCAGAAATATTTCCGCAAGGCGGGCGTTCCGAAAATCCTGAAGAAGGTCGAGGAAGAAACCGTCCCGTCATGGCTGTGGCGCGCGGTGCCGGATGAAGCCGCACTCGCGGCTTTGCCTGAGATTGAACGCTTCGGTTCTGAACTGTCATCCAAGCAGGTGTTCGACCGCCTCGCAGGCTGCTGGACCTATTGGGGCTGGAAGGGCAAATACTTCACGTCCGAAGATGACGCGAAAGCGTTCTACGACGAGTTACGTTTTATGCTGGCCAAGCAAATGGTCGCGCCGAATTCACCGCAATGGTTCAACACGGGTTTGCATTGGGCCTACGGCGTCGATGGTCCGGGCCAGGGTCATTACTATGTGGATCCGTTCACTTCCAAATTGGTGAAATCCAAATCGTCGTATGAGCATCCGCAGCCGCATGCCTGCTTCATTCAGGGCGTCAGCGACGATCTCGTCAACGAAGGCGGCATCATGGATTTGTGGGTGCGTGAAGCACGCCTGTTCAAATACGGCTCCGGCACTGGCTCGAACTTCTCCCGTTTGCGCGGCGAAGGCGAAAAGCTAAGCGGCGGCGGCAAGTCCTCCGGCCTCATGAGCTTCCTGAAAATCGGCGATCGCGCTGCGGGCGCCATCAAAAGCGGCGGCACCACGCGCCGCGCGGCCAAGATGGTCGTGGTCGATGCGGATCATCCGGATATCGAAACCTATATCGACTGGAAGGTGCGCGAGGAGCAGAAGGTCGCGGCGCTCGTCACCGGCTCCAAGATCAACCAGAAGCACCTCAAGGCCATTATGAAGGCCTGCGTGAATTGCGAAGGAAGCGGCGACGATTGCTTCGACCCCGAGAAGAACCCTGCCCTGCGTCGCGAGATCAAGTTCGCGCGCCGCGCCATGGTGCAGGACAATCTCATCAAGCGCGTGATGCAATTCGCCAAACAAGGCTACACGGAAATTTCGTTCGACGTTTACGACACCGACTGGGATTCGGAAGCGTATCTCACCGTTGCGGGTCAGAACTCGAACAACTCGGTTTCGCTGAAGGACGATTTCCTGCGCGCGGTGGAAACCGACGGCGACTGGAATCTGAACGCCCGCACCTCCAAGAAGGTGATGAAAACTTTGAAAGCCCGCGATCTGTGGGAAAAAATCGGTTACGCCGCATGGGCCTCCGCCGATCCGGGTCTGCACTTCAACACCACGATGAACGACTGGCACACCTGTAAGGCCAGCGGCGACATCCGCGCATCCAATCCGTGTTCCGAATATATGTTCCTCGACGACACGGCGTGCAACTTGGCCTCCGCCAATCTGCTGACGTTCTACGACACGCAGACGCGACGTTTTGACATTGATTCTTACGAGCATCTGTGTCGGCTGTGGACCGTTGTGCTGGAAATTTCCGTCATGATGGCGCAGTTTCCGTCCAAGCCAATTGCGGAACTTTCTTACGAGTACCGCACGCTGGGTCTGGGTTACGCCAACATCGGCGGCCTGCTGATGACGATGGGTCTGTCGTATGACTCCAACGAAGGCCGCGCACTCTGCGGTGCCCTCACCGCCGTGATGACGGGCATCTCTTACGCAACGTCAGCCGAGATGTCGAAAGAACTCGGCCCGTTTCCCGGCTACAAGAAAAACGCGAACCACATGCTGCGCGTGATCCGCAACCATCGTCGCGCCGCGCATGCGGAATCGCGCGGCTATGAAGCGCTGGCCGTCAATCCCGTGCCGCTCGATCACGCATCGTGTCCGCAAGCCGATATCGTCACGCATGCGAAAGCCGCGTGGGATTTGGCGCTGGAACTTGGCACCGCGCATGGCTATCGCAACGCGCAGACAACTGTTGTGGCACCGACCGGCACCATCGGCCTGGTGATGGATTGCGACACAACGGGAATTGAACCAGATTTCGCGCTGGTAAAATTCAAGAAGCTCGCCGGTGGCGGCTACTGGAAAATCATCAACCGCGCCGTGCCGGAAGCGCTGCGCGCACTCGGCTACACGGAAGCCGATATTGCGGAGATCGAGGCTTATGCGGTCGGTCACGGCTCGCTCGGTCAATCGCCCGGCGTCAACGTCTCGACGCTGAAAGCCAAAGGCTTCACCGACGACATGATCAAGAAAGCCGAGGCTGCATTGCCAACGGCGTTCGACATCAAGTTCGCGTTCAACAAATGGACTTTTGGCGAGGAGGTTCTCACCGGCACGTTGAAGCTCGATGCAGAAGCGGTTGCCGCTCCCGGTTTCGACCTTCTCACCGCGATGGGCTTCTCCAAGCGCGAGATCGAAGCCGCGAACGTCCACATCTGCGGCGCGATGACGGTCGAAGGCGCGCCTCACTTGAAGGCCGAGCATTACAACGTGTTCGATTGCGCCAATCCGTGCGGCAAGATCGGCAAGCGTTATCTCTCGGTCGAGAGCCACATCCGCATGATGGCGGCGTCGCAGCCGTTTATTTCGGGCGCGATCTCGAAAACCATCAACATGCCGAACGATGCCACGGTGGAGGATTGCAAGTCGGCGTATCTCCTCTCCTGGAAGCTGGCGCTGAAAGCCAATGCGCTGTATCGCGACGGATCGAAACTCTCGCAGCCGCTGAACTCGCAGCTGATTTCAGACGATGATGAGGAAGAAGATTCCGTCGAGGCGTTCTACGACAAGCCGATGGCGGCGCGCACGGCGGCAGTCTCGGAAAAAATCGTCGAGAAGCTGGTCGAGCGTATCGTGGTTATGCGCGAGCGCGAGAAGATGCCGGATCGCCGCAAGGGCTATACGCAGAAAGCCGTGGTGGGCGGGCATAAAGTGTATCTGCGCACCGGCGAATATGACGACGGCCGCATCGGCGAAATCTTCATCGACATGCACAAGGAAGGCGCGGCACTTCGGTCGTTCGTCAATAACTTCGCGATCTCGGTTGAGCTCGGCCGGCAATACGGCGTGCCGCTGGAAGAATATGTCGATGCGTTCACGTTCACGCGCTTCGAACCTGCGGGCCCCGTTCAAGGCAACGACTCGATCAAATACGCGACGTCGATTCTCGATTATGTTTTCCGCGAATTGGCCGTCTCGTACATGGAGCGCTTTGACCTCGCGCATGTCGATCCGAGCGAGACGCAATTCGACGCGCTCGGCAAAGGCGTCACGGAAGGCCGCAACCCCGATGGGCATGCGAACAAGTTCGTCTCCAAGGGCATCACGCGATCACGCGCCGACAAGCTCGTAGTCATGCAGGGCGGTGCGGATGCGATTGGGTCTGGCAACGTCACGGCGATTGCATCGGGCGGCGCCACTGCGCGGCATGGTGAGTCTGACGGCGCTGTGGCTTTGAAAACCGCAGAGCCCGAGCAGCATCTGTCGCCGACGGAAAAACTCGAACAGCAAAACTGGAGCAAGTCAGGTTCAGCGCAGGCTGCGACCGCGCAAGCCGGCCCCACCAAAGCCGACCGCCGCGCCGAGGCCAAAGCGCGCGGCTATGAGGGCGACATGTGCGGCGAGTGTTCGAACTTCACGCTGGTGCGCAATGGCACGTGTATGAAGTGCGATACGTGTGGCAGCACGACGGGGTGTTCGTGATTATTTATTGCGATTGAAAACAACAAAGGCCGCTCGAAAGAGCGGCCTTTGAATTTTTAAACCGATACTTCTTCCCTCACCCCAACCTAAACTTCTTCACCGCATCCTGATCCCACGTCATGCCATGCCCCGGACGCGCGGGGATGACCGCGTTGCCGTCTACAATCGTAATCGGCTCCTGCAAAATCGGATTGGCCCAATCGACATATTCCAGCCAGTGCCGCGTCGGCGTCGCCGCCATCAGGTGCGCGCTGACTTCGGGAAACAGATGCGATGACATTTCGCGGTTATACGCCGCAGCCAGTCCCGCCGCGCGCATCCATCCGGTGACGCCGCCGATGCGATCCAGATCCGGCATCACGTAGTCGCAGGCGGAGGCTTCAAGTGCTGCCGCCATCGGTTGTAGTCCTGTGAAATTCTCGCCGATCTGAATCGGCGTGGTGGTGGCCTGGGCCAGCAAAGCATAGTGGCGATAATCGTCGTGGCGGATCGGCTCCTCGATCCAGTAAACGCCTTCGCTGTCGAGCGCGGCACCATAGCGCATCGCGTCTGCGAAACTTAAAGCCTGATTGAAATCGACCATCAGGTGAATGTCGTCACTCAGGCGCTTGCGCACCGCGCGCACCACGTCGAGATCGTGCGTGATGCCGCCCGCGCGGCCGAGACGCAATTTCACGCCCTTGAAGCCGCCTTCCAGCAATGCCTCCGCCTCATCGGCAGCCGCACTCGCCGGCATCAGGCCGAGGCCGTTGCTGTTGTAGGCCCGAATGGGACGCGGGCTGGCTCCGAGCAGCGTCGCCAGCGGCATGTTGGCGGCTTTGGCAAACGCATCCCAGATCGCGGTATCGACCGACGACACCACCATCATGATCGGCCCCGCGAGGCCCGGCAGCTTGAAATGACGCGCAATGATTTGCGCCAAATCCGCTGGTGCCAATGCCATGCCGTGCAGCACGTCACTCAACTCCGTGACGATGGGCACCAGCGAACGTGCGATGCCCGCCTGATAACACCACGCATAACCGCATCCCGTGACGCCTTCATGCGTCTTGAGATCGAGCAGCAATAACGAGGCTTCCTTGATGGTCTGCGCGCTGGTGCCGAGCGGTCGCGCCATAGGCACCGTGACGGCGACAGCTTCCAGCGAATGCAGCGTGAGTTTTTCAGGCGTCATGATTGTTTGCTACTTGTCGTTGATGAACGGTGACACGGACGAAACCGCTGCCCGCGCGCTAATTATTTGCAGATTTTCTCGTTGCGCTTTTCTTTCAGTCTGCGGTCGCAATAGGTCGTGCAGAATTTTCCGCTGACCTTGGTGCAGTAGGCGACGCATTTGTCGTAACTGCATCCCCACGCATCGGCGCGGGCTGCGGACGGAACGAGTGCATTCAAGGCGAAAAGCGACGCGCAGGCGACTGCGACACGGATCAGGGGCATTTCCAATCTCCACAAAAACAACAGGCGCATTCTAACACACCGCGGAGAATTAGGAACCGCGCCAGCAAAAAGCCCCGCATCGCAGCGGGGCTTTGGCTTTTATGACCGCAAGTCTTAGCTGGCCATGCACTTCTTGATCGACGAATCCTTGGCCGCGCCCGACAGCGCCTTGCCGTCCGCGCTCTTGGCGTTGGTCTCGCAGCACTTCGTCATGACGCTGGTCTTGGCAGCACCGGACAGCGGCTTGCCGTCGGCGCTGACGGCTTTGCAGGCTTCGGCGAATACCGGCGAAGCGGCGAACAGGCTGAGGGTGGCGGCGAGCAAAATTCGTTTCATGATGACTCCCTAAAAATCTTCGGCGTGAATCGGACGCGCAGATTATCCCAACCGCATCGCCTGACAACGGCAAAGCCAACATCGCGCGCGGCTTTCGCACTGCATTCACCGCAGCGCGCATAAGGTTTTTCCGGATAGGTCAGCCCTGCTGCTGGAATGAAGAGCGCATGCGCGTACTATTTCGTGTCCAAGAGGGCGCGAACCCATGCGGCTTCACCTCGACAGCGCGCAACGCGAGAGCAGGCTTTGCCTCGCCGCCATCGTGGCGATCATGATTCTCACCGGCTCGGCGATCCTCGTGATGGGGGCGCATTATTATCTGCCCGACACGGCGATGAAACGCGTGGTGCTGGCGACGCCATTTTGAACAAGCGATTTCTGATTTGGGCGATACGCACGCGTGAGCCCGCGCGCATTTGCGGCAACAATGTGAAGTTGACGTGGAACCTCAAGCACGCGCACGCGCGCGGTTTCACTTCGCCGCGAATTTAATCTCCGTTTAACGAAATGAAGCCTTAATGCCGCTTCGCAAAATTGCGAGATCACGGCTCGACACATCTGGTCGCGAGCTTTTGATCAATGTTGCGGATCAGTGTTCGCAGGAGTGCGCCGCTTAAGGCAGCGACAAAGACGAACATGGTTAGCGAAGTGTTGTTGCGTTGAAGTGCGTTGGGGAATTGCGTGCGTAATCAGGTTCGGAATGCGAGGCGGATCAACCATTCCGCAATCGCCTGCGACGTCGATAAGTCGCCAGCACAGTCTTTCCGGAAAGCTTTTTCGGTCACGCTCGGATTCATCGCGCTGGTCATGGTGACGCTGGCGGCGACCTGGGCGCTCTATACTTATGTCGGCGGCCTCAGTCTCACCCGCGCACCCACCGATTTGCGTGTTGCGTCGTTCACCCAGCCGCTCGCTCTGGCAAAAATCGAAACCCGCCCGCAGTTCGACGCCACGATTGTCGCCTTCACCGATCGATTTATTTCTCGCTCCGATGACGTCACGGGGGCGCTGCCGTCCTCCGGTAAATTCGAAATCGCATCCGCCGATTCCGCAATTCAGATCGAGGACGAACCCGAAACCGCTCCGCCGCCGCAGCCCACTGATGTGGCGAGCATTCCACTGCCACCGCAAAAGCCGCCCGGTCTGCGCGCGAAGGTGAAGGACGCTCTCACGCGCAAGGAAATTGCGCTGGCCAACAAGGCCGCGACCCTCACCGCCAATGCCAAGTCCGCATTTGAGCGTCTGTTCGGCAAGCCGGAGCGCGGCCCTGCGCTGGCTTATGCGGGCTCCGACGGCGGCATCCTCACCGGCAATCTGACCGACAAAATCGAAATCAGCCTCAAGCCGCCGTTCAATCGCGACACCGCCGTCTACGATATCACCGCGAAAAAAGTTTATCTGCCGGACGGAACCGAACTCGAAGCCCATTCGGGCCTCGGCGACAAGATGGACAAGCCGGACTTCGTCCACCTGCGCATGCGTGGTGCGACGCCGCCGCACATCTACGATCTCAAAATGCGCGAGAGCCTGTTTCACGGCGTCGAGGCGATCCGGCTCAATCCAATCGGCGGCGAAGGCGCGATCCACGGCCGCGACGGTCTGCTTGCGCACACCTACATGCTGGGGCCGAACGGCCAGTCCAACGGCTGCGTCTCGTTCAAGGACTACAACCGCTTTCTGCGCGCCTACAAAAATAACGAGATCAAGCGCCTCGCCGTGATCTCCAGCCTCGACAAAATCTGACGCGCTTGCCGCGCCTGAGCGCGCAGTCGTCACGGCATTTGATCTCCCGTTCGTCCTTGCCTATGCTGATCGCATATTGGTCGAGGAGAATTTCATGATCGTCGTGACCGGCAGCGCCATTATTCAACGCGACAGTTTTGAGGACGCGCGCCGCCTCGGCATCGAACATTCGCAGCGCTCCCGCGACGAGCCGGGAGGTATCGCGCATAACGTCCATGTCGATTGCGAAAATCCGCTGAGGCTGGTGTTCGTCGAGCAGTGGAGCGATCGCGCGGCATTGCTGGGGCATTTCGCAGTGCCGGCTTCGCGCCAGTTCATCAAGGCGTTGTCGGCGCTTTTGGTCGCGCCATCGACTATCGAAATCTACGACGCCAAGTTGATGGACAGGCCGTAAAAGGCCATTTTCCAGTTCGGCCCGCTTGACTTCGTCATGGAGATTTCACGATCATCGCGTCATTCTGGATTCACAACAACATATTGCCGAGGAAACCATGTTTGTATCAAAAATCAAATCAATCGCCACCCGCCGTGCTTGCCTGTTCCGCCATCGCCTTCGTGGATGTGGCGAACGCAGCAAGCTGCTCTGGATCTTTCGGCACCTGCGCCTCTCGTTGCAAGACCAAATATGCATCGGACAAAAGCTGCGTGTCCGATCACTGCTCGCCGAAACTGGCTACCTGCAAGTCCACCGGCTGCTGGCAGCAGGGCGGCGATTTCGGTAACACGCTGACGTGCAATCTCGACAAGAAGTAGGGCGCGCTGACCCCGGGGTTAATCCCCCTTCAGCCACGCCAACATCTGCGCATTGATCTCGCGTGGATAGGTATGGCTGAGATCCTCGATCTCGCGATAGGACACCTGCGCGCCCGCCATCGTGAGAACTTTCTGCGCCTGCCGCGCCACATCCACCGGAAACATCCAGTCGAGCGCGCCATGCGCCATGAAGATCGGCAGGTCGCGCAGACGATCCGCGTCCGCCATCTGGGCCAGCATCGGATGAAAGGCCGCCGACACCGGCGCCAGATGCGTGAACGGCGATTGCGATTCAAGCCCGCTGACATAACAGAACGTGCCGCCGTCGCTCATGCCGGTCATCATGAGACGCGCGGAATCGATGGACCACCGCTCGCGCACAAGGTCGAGCATGCGGTTAAGATTGGGCGTGTCGGTGTCGTCGCCCATCAACGCCCAAGTGGTTTTCGAGCTGGGACCGCTGGCGGTCGGCGAAATCAGGATCGCGCCGTAGGAGCGTGCGTCGCGCAGCCAGCTCCACAGGAAGCCGCGGCCGTGTCCGCTGCCGCCATGCAACGCCATCACCACGGGCCATTTGCGATCCGGCGTATAGATCTCCGGCACGTAAAGCGAAAATCCTCCGCGTGAGCCATAGTCATTGTCGAAATGCATAATCCCCGTCTCATCCGCGCGCGAAGGCTGCAGGCTGCGCGCCAGCAATTCAGCGTTGTCGCGCAACGCATGGTCGATGAAAAAGAGATTGATCTGCGAATGCGATGCCGCATGCGGATAGAGCGCGTCCTGCGCACGCGCCGCATGGCGCAAGGCTTTATAGGTTGCGCGAATATCGCTCTGCGCAAACGCCACACACAACTCATCGAACGCCGCCAACGTCTCATCGGACGCAAGCTTCAGCCAGTCCGGCGCGTTCGGACCAATCTGCGCATGTGCCGTGCGAAATGCAGCGTCGCGTGCCGCGATCGATTCACCCAAAGCGCCGAGCAGCGACGGATCGAGATGCCGTGCCACAAATTCGAGGATGTCGAGAGCACTTAGGAGCGGCCGCAGCAACGTGTCGGATTTGGCGTCCATTGTGCTCTACGCCTCCTTTTCGGTCGTGAAATACAGCGGGAAACCCTGGGCCTTTCCCATCTCGGTGGCTTCCTTGGCCTTGGTTTCGGCAACGTCGCGGGTATAGACCGCGATCACGCAAGCGCCTTTCTGGTGCGCGGTCAGCATCACGCGGTGCGCGATCTCCTCGCCCATGTTGAACACGGCTTTCAGCACGATGACGACGAATTCGCGCGGAGTAAAATCGTCGTTGAGCCGGATCACTTTA
>JBBRGE010000035.1:0-10556 GCA_038241045.1 Hyphomicrobiales bacterium
ATGCAGCGACGGAGGGGGGCATCCCGAGGTCGTCCTGTTTGGAAGTTTCGCTTAAGTCGCTCGCGTTCAGCGGGAGTGTCCGAAAGCGCGAGGCGACCAGGCGGTTTAGCTGGGATCAAGGGGACTAACCGAAGGTGTGACTTAACACCTCTGGGCCGGAACTCTCCCTAACAGAGCAAAACTTGGAGGTTTTATGAGCAAGATTAAGAGCCTAATCCTCGGATCGGCTGCGATTATCGCAGCTTCCGCAGGAGCACAGGCAGCTGATCTTCCCGTGAAGGCGAAAGCCGTTCAGTACGTGAAGATCTGTTCCCTGTACGGCGCCGGATTCTACTACATCCCAGGCACCGACACCTGCATCAAGCTGGGCGGCTACACCCAGGTTGACGTGAACTTCAACGGCGGCAACTACGATCAGCCACCGTGGACCGCAGCTTCGGGCACCGAATTCGCTGGCCGTGCCGGTGACATGTTCACCTCCCGCGCTCGTAACCAGTTCAACATCGACACCCGCACTGCCACCGAATATGGCGTTGTTCGTACCTTCTGGTCGTCCAACTTCGAATTCTCGACCGGCGCTGCGCCATCGACTGGTAACTTGACGATGGACTACGGCTTTGTGCAGTTCGCAGGCTTCACCTTCGGTAAGGCCATTGGCACGTTCCAGACCCCTTGGGGTGCTTACGGCGCCAACAACAACACGTCCTACCTGCTCGGCGGCTATGACAACGCGACTGGCATCAACCAGATCGCCTACACATGGCAGTTCGGCAACGGCGTTTCGGCTCAGGTTGCTGTTGAAGACAGCCGCGTGATCGATCGCGCTGCAATCCTCAACGCATCGCAGTTCTTCACCTTCGGCGTGTTCCAGGCTCCTGGCGTGTCGAATGGTGCTACTCCGAACGCGCTTCAGCCAAACCCGAACTCGCTCTTGACCAGCAACTTCAGCAACTCGGCTGGTGGCAACGCTGCTCCTGACTTCTCGGCTAACGTGAAGGTCGATCAGGCTGCGTACACCCTCCAGTTGTCGGGTGCTGCGCATCAGAACCACGCACTCTGGTACGGCACCAACGAAACCACTGGTCATCCAGATGACAAGTACGGTTACGCTGGTTCGATCGGCCTTCAGCTGAAGAACCTGCCTACCGGACCTGGCGACAAGATGTCGTTGGACTTCACCGCTTCGAAGGGTGCTGTAAAGTACCTGATCTCGGGCGTTACCGGTACTGCAACTGGCGGTCTGAACAACTTCACGAACTTCGGCTCGCCGGTGTTCGCTGGTAGTTATCAGAGCGTTGCTTCGGTTATCGCTGCTGACTCCGTTTACGGCCTCAATGGACAACTCGAGCTGACCAGCGCTTGGGGCTTCCGTGGTGCATTCGTTCACAACTGGTCCCCAACCTGGGAAACGTCTGTGTTCGGCAGCTACACGAAGATCGACTACAACACGAACGCAACGGCTCTGATCTGCAACCAGCAGGTTAGCCAGGCTGGTTTCGCCAGTGCCAACGGTCGTACTGCTGCAAACTGCAGCCCAGATTTCGCAATCTGGCAGGTTGGTTCGCGCACGGGTTGGACCCCGGTTCGCAACCTGACGTTCTCGGCTGAAGCGATGTACACCTTCATCGATCAGAACAACGTCGGTTCGTTCGTAACTCAGGCCAACCCAAATGGTGGCGCTGCGCCGAAGCCAACCGCAAATTACGACTACAAGGACCAGGGTATGTGGTCGGGCAACATCCGCGTCCGTCGCACCTGGTAATGTAACCGCCTAACGGCGATTACGACCTGAACCAAAAGAACCCCCGGCAGGAAACTGCCGGGGGTTTTTCTTATGCCGCTGGAGTTCGGGATATCCAGTCGGCCTCGCTTTCGCGGCGACGACAAAACGATCGGCAAAGGTTAGCGGGCCTTATGCCGCCGCCCGGTCGCAGCTTTGGCAAAACGCAACAATGCGCGCGATCGTAGGCGCATCGGCCAGCAGCGGCGCATGGCCCTCATTGGGGACTTCGACCAGATCGATGTCCGGCCGCCGCGCCATCATGTCCGCTACGCCCTGCGGCGACAGCAGATCCGACAGCGCGGCGTGAACCAGCATCAGCGGCTTGCCGGCGAGCTTGTCGAACAGGTCCCAGATTGGCGCTGCCGGTTTCGCAGGATCGAAGCCTTCAAGCGTCTTCGATAGTTTCAGATCGTAAGTGCGCTCAAGCCCGCCGCCTTGCTTCTCGCGGAAGGCGCGATGCGCCCACGCCATCCACCCGGCATCGTCGAGCGTGGGGAACACGACTCCGAACAGTTCCTTCAATCCGGCTGCCGCCTCATTGAACGTCTTGCGTGGCGGCGGATTGGCGATGTAGCCGACGATCTTCACCAACCCCTTCATGTCGAGGACGGGGCCAATGTCGTTGAGGATCAGTCCCGCCATCAGATCGGGTTTGGTTGCCGCCATCACCATCGACACGATGCCGCCGCGCGACGTTCCGAGAAAAATCGCGCGCGAGATATCGAGCGACGCGAGAAGTGCCACGACGTCTCCACATTCAGTGACGACGTTGTAATTTTCATGCTTGGCGTCATAGCCGGAGAGGCCTCGGCCTCGAAAATCCATCGCGATGACTTGGCGCGGCGCGCCCGACGCATCGGCGAGCGCGCGCGAGATGACGTCAAAATCGTCGGTGGTTCGGGTCAGGCCAGGCAGGCAAAGCACTGGTAATGCTGATGTTTTGGCATTACCGAGGATTTTGGCGTGAAGCTTCAGACCATCTTGCGCCTGACAAAAAACGTCGCTGAATTGAGTGGGCATGAGGCCTTCGCTCGTTGCGGAAACCGGCGCTTGGTGTATTGCGCGAAGTCTATTCCACCGACGAGCCTCGGCGCAAATCCGCTTCGATCATCAATTTCGAAGTGCCGCCGAAGCGCGCACGATAGACCTGCACGTTCTCCATGATGCGCTGGACGTAATTGCGGGTCTCGGCGAACGGAATTTGCTCGACCCAATCGACCGTATCGACCTTCGGATCGCGCGGATCGCCGTAACGCTCGACCCATTTGCGCACGCTGCCGCGCCCCGCATTATATCCGGCGAATGTCATGACGTAGGAGCCGCGATAGTCGTCCGTCAGCGCGCCGAGTTCGGCCGCGCCAAGCATCGCGTTGTAAGCGGGATCGGTTTTGAGTTTGTTGAGATCGAAGGTGGCACCATATTTCTTGGTGACGTATTTGCCCGCCCCCGCCGTCACCTGCATCAACCCGTAGGCGTTGGCCGGCGACACCACGGTGGGATTGAATGCGCTTTCCTGGCGGGCAATCGCAAACACGATGGCTTTTTCGACTTCCGGTCCGATTTCCTTGTAGGGCGGAATTCCCGACACCGGATAGGCATAGTAATCGAACGGCATGCCGCGATTGAGCGCGGCTTTTCCAACCATCAGCATCGCGCGCGCGTCGTTGTTGCGCAGCGCCAGCTCGCACAAAGCCAGAAGCGCATCCATATCGGCGCGCTCGCCCATTTCGGCAAATATGGGGGTGGCGATATCGCGCTCGTCGAGCGCATAAAGCAATTCGATGGCGCGCACGACCTCCAACCTGTCGCCGGTACGCGAACGCCCCGGCACGTCGTTCAGCGCGATTTGCGGCAGTTTCAGTTTGGCGCGCGCGAGTTGTCCGTAATAACTGGTGGATTGCGCGGCCGCCGACTCATAGGCCGTTCGCGCCTCTTGACTGCGGCCCGCAGCTTCCGCCGCGCGGCCCTGCCAGTACCCGGCGCGCGCCAGTGCGGTCGGATTGACGCTGTCGACGCCGATGCGCGCGAAATGCTGCGCGGCCAGATTGGGATCGTTGAGAAATCGCAATGCGATCCAGCCCGCCGTGAATTCCTGTTCGGTCTTGTAGATATCGCGCGCGGGCAGCCCGGCATCGCGTGCGACGATGTAGGCGTTACGGTGGTCGCCGATGTCCATCAGTTTGCGCGCCAGCAATCGGCGTTCGATCCACCATTCGTCGGCGTTGACGAGCCGTGCAGGGTCGCGCGGTGCGGTCTGCATGACCTGTGCGGCTTCGGGGAATTTCTCCTCGCGGCGCAGCCATTGAACACGGCTGAAAATATAGAGCGGCTCGCTCTGTAGATCTTTCGGCACAGCATCTAGCAACGCCTTGGCATTCGATGCTTTCTTGCGAACGGCGATGCGCGCCTTAACGATCGCGACGTGGCCGGCGCCGAGACGCTTTGCGGCGCGCGTTCCGGATTCGGCGTTGTCTCCGGTGTAAAGCAGCATCTCCATGCGCGTCTTGAAGTCGCCGCCGTTCAGCAGCGAGCCGAATTGATCGAGTGCGGTTTCTTCGGTGTCCGACGAGAAAGAATCCGTCCGCCATGCGTCGCGCACCAGGCGCTCGGCATTTTTGCGGTCGCCGCGCGCCAGCATCGCGCGCGCCAGCATGAATTTTCCTTTGGCTGAGACTGGCTGATCGTTGCCGAAAAAAGCCAATACGAATGCATCGTCGCGCTTGTCGTCCCACAGCGCGCCTTCGCCGCGCCGCCGCAACAGGCCTTGACTGGGCCAACTCGGATTGTCGGTCAGGAATGCACGGTAGCGCTCGGACGATGCGCCGTTGTCGTCGCTGCGCAGGATGATCCATTCGGCGAGTTTGCGCGCCACCGGATCGGCGATTGAGGCTAAGCGTTGCGTGGCGTCTGCGGGTTTTTTGTTGCGGACCAGTTCGATGACGTCTTCGAGCGTCTCGGCATCGGCCTTCGAGGTCGAAGCCGTTTGCGACATCGCCAGCGGCGCGTATTGCTTTTTCGGCTTCGCTGTCGGGGCAGGCTTCACCGCGGCCTGATAGCTTTGCGGCGCGGGCGCAATGGCATCGTTTTTTGCGGCGGGCTTTGCGGAGGACTGCGTCGTTGGCGAAGGCGCGGTCGTTTGCGGCGTGACATTGCGCGGGATCGGACGCGGCTTGGGCAACGGCACGGCGAACGCTTCCGCGCTCAGCAAAGCGCCCACACCGGCACCGAGCATCAGCGCCCGCAATCGGCGTGTGCGAGCGGGGGCAGATGCGTTGCTGGGGTCAGTCGATCTTGTCACGGCAGTCCTGCGTGGCGAATCGTGCGGATGCTTCGCTGTAAGGTTTAGTGCATTGAAACTGTGGACAAAACACCAGATGTGCTGAGATAATGACTTGCCGCAGCACCGCGGCGAAATCGCGGCTGGCGTGCAACTGCGCACCGGAAACTTTGCCAAAAGCGATATGGGCATCGGCTCCAGACCTTTCGCCGGGTCCCCAGAGCCGGTATCAATCGCTTCAGTTCACGACGGTCGCGTTCGGAGACGATTATGTCAGCCAAGACCAGGTTTCAGGGTTCCTACACCGCCTTGGTCACGCCGTTCAAAAACGGCGGCCTCGACGAGGGGGCATTCCGCGCGCTTGTGAGCTGGCAGATCGAGCAGGGTTCGCACGGTCTGGTTCCGGTTGGAACCACCGGCGAGAGCCCGACGCTGAGTCATGACGAACACCGCAAAATGACCGAATGGTGCGTGGATGAAGCCAAGGGCCGCGTGCCGGTCATCGCGGGTGCTGGCTCCAATTCGACAAGCGAAGCGGTCGATCTGGCCAAGCATGCCGAAAAGGCGGGGGCCGACGCCTTGCTGGTGGTGACGCCTTATTACAATAAGCCGACGCAGGAAGGCATCTACGCGCACTTCAAGGCGGTCAACGATGCGATCGGAATTCCGATCATCATCTACAACATCCCGCCGCGCTCGGTCGTGGATATGTCGGTCGAGACCATGACGCGGCTGTTTGAACTGAAGAACATCGCGGGCGTCAAGGATGCGACCGCAAATCTCGCACGCGTCTCGCAACAGCGCCACGCGATGGGTCCGGATTTCATCCAGCTCTCGGGTGAGGACATGACCGCGCTTGCCTATATGGCGGCGGGCGGGCACGGTTGCATCTCGGTGGTGGCCAATGTTGCGCCGAAATTATGCGCCGATCTGATGAACGCTGTTCTCAAGGGCGACTACGTGACGGGACTGAAAATTCAGGATCGACTGACACCCCTGCATGATGCTGTCTTCAAGGAGCCGGGCGTTGCGGGCGCCAAGCACGGGCTTAAGCTGCTCGGCCGCATCGACGAAAAGGTGCGTCTGCCGCTGGTAAACGTGACGCCGCCGACCGGCAAAGCAATCCGCGACGCGATGGTGCATGCCGGATTGCTGAACTGATTTTCCATCGCCGTCGTCCCGCTTGGGGCGGTATCGTCCAACATTAACAAACCAACATCTTCAAGAAAGTTTACAATGCTCGAGGAATTCAAGAAATTCGCCTTGAAAGGCAACGTGGTCGATCTCGCCGTCGGTGTCGTCATCGGCGCGGCATTCGGCGCTATCGTCGCGTCGCTGGTCGGAGATGTCATCTTGCCGGTCATCGGCGCGGTTACGGGCGGCCTCGACTTTTCGAACTATTTCACGGGCCTATCGAAAGCGGTCACGGCGACCAATCTGGTTGACGCCAAGAAGCAGGGCGCGGTGCTGGCTTGGGGCAACTTCCTCACCATCATGCTGAATTTTGCCATCGTGGCATTCGTGCTGTTCATGGTGATCCGCCTCATGAACCGCGTGAAGGCCAAGGATGAAGCCGCGCCACCGCCTGCAAAAATGAACAAGCAGGAGGAGTTGCTGACGGAAATCCGCGACGCGCTCACCAAGGGCGGCGCGCCGAAGACGGTGGCGGCCAAGGCTACGTCGGTCACCAAGACGTCGGGACCGAAATCGAAATAGCTTCGGCGTTCGCCGGTGCCTCATTAGACTGTCGACGCGCGCCTCTGCGCGAAGTGAAACCGGTATCATGGCTGAAAAGAAAGAGCGCCCAATCAAGGTGGTGGCCGAGAACCGCAAGGCACGGTTCAACTACGCCATCGAAGATTCGATGGAGGCAGGAATCGTTCTGACAGGAACGGAAGTGAAATCCGTGCGCAGCGGCAAGACCACGATTGCGGAATCCTACGCGGATACGAAGGACGGCGAGATCTGGCTGGTCAACGCCAATATCCCGGAATACGCGCAGGCCAATCGCTTCAACCATGAGCCGAAGCGTGACCGCAAGTTATTGCTGCACAAGAAGCAAATCGACAAGCTCTCCAGCGCCATCGAGCGCGAAGGCATGACGCTCATTCCGCTCAAGATGTATTTCAACGAGCGCGGCATGATCAAATTGCAGATCGGTCTTGCTAAAGGCAAGAAGTTGCACGACAAGCGCGACACCGAGAAGAAGCGCGACTGGGCGCGCGAGAAGGGGCGGCTGTTGAGGGCCAAAGGATGACGCCGAAAAGTAACTGGTTTTCGGATCGCGTCGTCCATCGGAAAAGGATGACGCCGAAAAGTGTGCCGTGGTTTTCGGATTACGTGATCCGCCGAAATGGATAAAATATGAATCAACCAAATCTGATGGGCGTGGACTGGAGCAAAATTCCGGCACCCGTCGATGACGGGGCGGCTCGGCATCTTGCCGGGATGAAGCTGCCGCCGGTGGCGTTGACTGCGACCGATGGTTCATCGGTCAAGCTCTCGACGCTGTCCGGCCGCGTGGTTCTGTTCGCCTATCCGCGCACAGGTGAGCCCGGGAAAATCAGCCTCGTGGATGATTGGGACATGATCCCGGGCGCGCGGGGATGTACGCCTCACACCTGCGCGTTTCGCGATTTGTTCAAAGAGCTAAAAACCGCTGGTGCGCAGCATGTTTTCGGACTCTCGACGCAGGACTCCGCTTATCAGCGCGAGATGGCCGAGCGGCTGCATGTGCCGTTTCAGATTTTATCGGATGAAAAACTTGAACTGACGCGCGCGCTCAAGCTGCCGTCGATGGACGTAGCGGGCCTGACGATGATCAAACGCCTCGCGCTCGTGATCGACGACGCCAAAATCACCCATGTTTTCTATCCGGTGTTTCCTCCGGGCCGAAACGCGGGCGATGTGCTGGAATGGCTGCAGGCAAACCCAAAATAATTGCCGCTTCAGCCAAAGCTAGTTCATGCCCTGCAGAGTCTGCCTCAGCTTGTCGACGCGGCATGCCAGCCGCTCGTCAACGGCGGCCGGGCCGCGGACGCCACTGGATTTGCTGTTGCATAGGTCGAGCGCTTTCTGGCTGATCGCGCTGGTCAGCTTGTTGACCTCGGTGGACATGCAATTCCGCCACAAGAACTTCGATTGATGTTGATCGCACGATGCCGCGCGCGCGTCCGACATGGTTGCCGCAGCAATGGTTGCTAAAATTGTGATGGCAGTGAAAGAATTGGCTTTCATAAATTCCTCGCTGTTGCGTGGACCCTGTGCGCGAACAGATCGCACACTGAGGTACCTTTTAAACACAATTTTGCGTTCGCTGTGCGAAAAGACATATTGATTTTTGCAGTTCTCGGCGTGCTTCATTAACATTCCGACAGGATGAGGCCTTTTCGCGGCTCATTTCGGAACGTCGCAGTTGTTCTTCCGTTGTCTTTGTAATCAACGGAGGACAATCATGAAAATATCGAACATCGGTCTGGCAGCATTGCTTTTCGCAGCCGCACCTCTTGCGATGAATTCAACATATCTGGCGTAAACCACGCCCGGTTCACCGGCTGCATCCAGCGGCAGCACGGCGACAACGCCGCCGTCGGCAAACTCGACCAACGCACCGACACCTTCGGCGCCTGCTGCAGCCGCGCCTACGCAAACGGCGCCTCCTACCAGCGCTTCTGGAAGTGCGACGACGCCTGATGTCTCGGCGGGCGGCACGGCCTCCAAGAATGCTCCAACGCCAAGTGCAGCAGCAACCCCGACGCCTCCAAGCGGCAATGTCGCGGCTGGACGTGAAGGCGCAAAGCCTGATGGCATGCAAAAGGAAAAAATGTCGCAAGGCGAATCAAATCGTGACCGAAATGCCGTGGTGGCCGGCGACGGCGCGGAAAACGCAAAGAAGGTGAATCGTGCAGAGCGTCGCGCCAATCGTTCGGGCAATCGCTCAGCGTCGAGAAGCGCACGCCATTAAAATCATCGTTGGGCAGGGCGGCATCAGGGACGTCGTTGGGTCGGCACAGGTCCGTCCGTCGGCTTTGGATTCGGTTTCGGTTCGCCCGCCTACGAGAACCGATACTATGACGACAGACTTTGCTTTCTTTCCGGGCCGAGACGACGAAGCGTACTGCTCGGCACGTTTCCGCTCATACGATCCAAATTCCGGAACGTATCTTGGTTACGACGGACTGCGCCATGCCTGTCCGTAACGGGTAGCATTACAAGGCGATACAGAAACGGCGGCCTCGTGCTGCCGTTTTTTTTGCGCGTTATTCTGCGAGATATTCCCGCACGCTGGCGAACACGGCTTTGAACATCGGCGGCTTCAGCCTGCGCGTGTTGGTGTTGTAGCGTGAGCAATGATAGCTGTCGAAAAGCCGAACGGCTCCTGCCTGAAATTCCGCGCCATGGGAGAACGGTGCGTCGTTCGCGCGGACGCCGAGTGCCTTCAAGGTTGAATCGTGCGAAACGCGGCCCAGCATAATGACCGCGCGCAGCTTGGGCATTTCCTCAAAAGTTGCGCTTAAGAAATCGCGGCAGGTGTTGATCTCGACCGGCAGCGGCTTGTTCTGCGGCGGCACGCAGCGCACGGCGTTGGATATTCTGCAATCGGCCAGCATCAATCCGTCGTCGCGTCGTTTGTCATACACGCCGGATGCAAACCCGAATTCGAGCAGCGTCGAATACAGCAAGTCACCAGCATAATCGCCCGTGAAGGGTCGTCCGGTGCGGTTGGCGCCTTGAACGCCGGGCGCAAGACCCACGATCAGTAGCGAGGCATCGCGGCTGCCGAACGAGGGCACAGGTGCATTGAACCATTCAGGCTCGCGCGCCTGATTGGCGTGGCGAAATGCTGCGAGGCGGGGACAGAGCGGGCAGTCGCGGGACGGTTCTGAAAGAGTGAGCGAGCCGGGGGCATTTTCGCCTCCCAGCTTTTGACGTGACTCAATCTTCGAATTCTTCGTCATCGCCTCTTGGCGCCATTGAGGTCGTCGTCGATCGCTGCAGGAATTGCGGCGTGTGCTGACGAGGTTCGCGCGGCTCACGCGGAGCAGGGCGCTCGCTTGGGTCGCGGCCGAGCTTGGATTGTAGCTGGGTCAAATCCGTAAAGACATCTGCCTGGCGGCGCAATTCGTCGGCGATCATCGGCGGCTGGCTTGCAATCGTCGAAATCACGGTGACGCGGACGCCACGGCGCTGCACGGCCTCGACCAATGAGCGGAAATCGCCATCGCCCGAGAACAACACCATCTCATCGATCTTGTCGGCCAATTCCATCGCATCGACGGCAAGTTCGATGTCCATGTTGCCCTTGACCTTGCGGCGGCCGGCGGCATCGACGAATTCCTTGGTTGCCTTGGTGACGACGGAATAGCCGTTGTAGTCCAGCCAATCGATCAGCGGGCGGATCGATGAATATTCCTGATCTTCGATAATTGCTGTGTAGTAGAAGGCCCGCACCAGAGTGCCACGGCTCTGGAATTCGAGAAGCAGGCGCTTGTAGTC
>JBBRGE010000036.1:0-10545 GCA_038241045.1 Hyphomicrobiales bacterium
TGCGATTGTGGGAGCGTGTGGCACGTTCATCGCGATCTTCCCCAGTGTCTGGGTCAACATGTTCACCGATAATCCGGCAGTCCGCGCGGCGGGGAGTGAGTATCTTTCGACGGCGGCACCCCTGTTTGCATTTATCGGCCTGTCGATCTCGCTATATTTTTCTTCGCAAGGCGCAGCAAAAGTGCTTGGCCCGGTTCTGGGACAAACCGCAAGGCTTGTGTTCATCGTGGCAGGCGGGTGGTGGTTGACACGACACGGCGCGACCAGTTCGCATTTCTTCTGGCTGTCGGCAGCGTCGATGATCTTGCTCGGATTGCTTGTGGCAGCGACTGTCCGTTTGACAAGCTGGGGACCGAAGGCGGCGGGGTTGCCGGCGTAGCCAACGTCGCGCGCGGATTGAAGATTGGATTATTTCATTCGACGTCGCGGAGCTATCGATAATTCCGGCTCGAACAGCATCGGTGTTTCGTCCGAATGTTTTCCGGCGATTTTCGCGCGCTCGATTGCCAGCATCCGAAATTTGGTGGTGACGCCGCCGTTCGCCGAGAAGCCGCCGGTTTTGCCGTTTGCCGCCAAAACGCGATGACATGGGATAACGATAGGGAATGGATTCTGTCCGAGCGCTTGACCGACGGCGCGCGACAGCAACTTGTCACCAAGCCGCGTGGCGATGTCGCCATAGGTCAGCGTTTCGCCGGGAGCGATTTTACGGGCAATCTCATAAACACTGCGGTTGAATTCCGGCACGTCCGTGAGATCGACCGCGACAAATGAAAGATCGACCGCGTCGCCGCTCAGCAACGATGTCATAGCGTCACACGCATGCGCTATCTTTTCAGGCGGCACCATGTCGAGCGCGGCAGGTGCCTTTTTGCGAAGCCGGGCCCGCGTTGCCGCATCGCTTGGTTCAGGCAATTGCACGCCGAGAAGCCCGCGCTCGCCCCACGCGACGCCGCAACGTCCGATTGCCGTATCGAAAAGTGCCAAACCTGTCGCCATGATGCGTCCGACAATAACATAAAGCGCGATGTCTACTCTCGGACAATATTGCGTTTTGGTTGTTCTCCACCACCCGAATCCTGATGCGGGAACGGCTTGCGGGCAATCGCGGGCTGCGGCTAAGGTCGTGCGCGCGCGGGCGTAGTTCAATGGCAGAACGGCAGCTTCCCAAGCTGCATACGAGGGTTCGATTCCCTTCGCCCGCTCCAGTTTTGTTTGAACTCTACGTTTTGCGAACGGATCATTCGATGTCGTCGCTAAAATCGATATGTGTTGCGGGCGCAGGCAGCGTCGGCTGCTTCGTTGGCGGCATGCTCCGCGCCGGCGGGCATCCCGTTTCGTTGCTGGCGCGTCCGCGCATGGTGGACGAAATCCGCGCTAACGGACTGAAGGTCACAAGCTATGAAGGCATTGAGCATCGCATGACGTCAGCGGAAATCAAATTGTCCGATGATCCCGCGATTATTTTTAGCGCTGCGATCGTCCTTGTCACTGTCAAGAGTGACGATACGGCGGAGATTGCGGATCACATTGCTAAAAATGCGTCCGCGGATGCGACGATCGTCAGCCTGCAGAATGGCACCGGCAACGTGCCGGTTCTGCGTGAAAAGCTGCCAGGGAGAAACGTGCTCGCCGGAATGGTGCCATTCAACGTGTTGACGCTGGAGCCGGGCCATTTTCATCGCGCGTCATCGGGCGAAATTCTGATCGAGAAGGATATCGCCGATACTGCAAAGCAGTTGCGCCAGCCTGAACTGATGTTTCGTTCGGTCGATAATATGACCGGTGTGCAGTGGGGCAAGCTTCTCATCAATCTGAACAATGCGCTCAATGCGTTGTCAGGGTTGCCGCTGCGCGATCAGCTCTCGCAACGTCCGTGGCGCGCGTTGTTCGCTGATCAGATTTCGGAAGCGCTTGCGGTCATCAAGGCCGAGGGGATTTCGCCGGTATCGTCGACGCCTTTGCCGGCAGCACTCACGCCGTCGATTTTGAAGTTGCCGGATTTCGCCTATCAGGCGATCGCGGGATCGGCGGTCAAGATCGATCCGAAAGCGAGATCGTCCATGTGGGAAGATTTTCAGCGCGGCCGCCGCACCGAGATCGATCACCTGCAAGGAACGATCGTCAAACTCGCGGCGCGGCACGGCCTGAAAGCGCCGCTGGCCGAGCGCATTGTTGAGCTAGTGCGAAAAGTCGAGCAGGCGGGCAACGGCTCGCCAAGTCTGACACCGGACCAGATCCGCGGCTGATCTGCTGCATTTTAAGTCGGTTTGCTTGCGGCCGATGCGATTCGTCAGACGATGGCTTTCGCGGCTGCGCGCCCTGCATTGCGTCCGGAGAAAAGACATCCGCCGAGGAACGTGCCTTCGAGCGAACGATAACCGTGCACGCCTCCGCCACCGAAGCCGGCCGCTTCACCGACGACATAAAGTCCGGGAATAATCTGGCTATCGCTGCCGAAGGCGCGCGAGTCGAGATCGGTCTCAAATCCACCAAGCGTTTTGCGTGTGAGAATATTGAGTTTTACGGCGATCAGCGGACCGTGCGCAGGGTCGAGAATTTTGTGCGGCTTGGCGGTGCGAATCACTCTGTCGCCGAAATAGCGACGCGCGTTATGGATACCCATGACCTGGGTATCCTTGACATAAGGATTGTCGATTTCGCGGTCGCGCGCTTCGATCTGGCGTTTGATAAATCCTTCGTCGAGCAGGTTCTCGCCGGTTAGTTTGTTCATACCCGCAACGAGGTCGCCGAGATTATCGCGCACGATGAAGTCAGAGCCTTTATCCCGGAACGCTGTCACCGGCGGAGGACCGCCCTTGGCACCCGCACGACGCAAAACTTGCAGCCAGCTCTTGCCGGTCAGGTCAGGGTTCTGTTCCGAGCCGGAAAGCCCGAACTCTTTCTTGATGATGCTTTGCGTGAGAATGAACCACGAATAATCGTAACCCGTGTTCATAATGTATTCGAGCTGACCGAGCGTGTCGTAGCCGGGATAAAGCGGCGAGGGCAGCCGCTTGCCGGTGGCGTCGAACCACAGCGACGACGGCCCCGGCAGGATGCGAATGCCATGCCCGGGCCAGATCGGATTCCAGTTGTGGACGCCTTCGACGTAATGCCACATCCGGTCGCGATTGATGAGATGTGCACCGGCGGCTTCGGTGATCCCGATCATCCGTCCATCGACATGGGCGGGCACGCCGCTCACCATGTGTTTGGGTGGTGAGCCGAGGCGCTTCGGCCAGTTCTGTCGTACCAGATCGTGATTGCCGCCGATGCCGCCGGAGGCGACGATCACGGCTTGTGCCTTCAATGCAAAATCGCCCGTGACATCGCGGTTTGAGCTTTCGCCGCGCGGTTCGTTCGAAGGCGCGAGAATTTTGCCGCTCACTCCAGTCGCAGCGCCTCCCGACATATCGAGCGCATCGACCCGGTGGCGGAATTTGAAAACGATCTTGCCGTTCTTGGCGTGTTCGCGTGCGCGCCGCTCGAATGGTTCGACGACGCCGGGGCCGGTGCCCCAAGTCAGATGAAAGCGCGGTACCGAATTGCCGTGCCCCATGGCATCGTAACCACCGCGTTCCGCCCAGCCAACAATGGGAAAAATCCGGTGGCCCATCGCCTGCAACCAGCCGCGCTTTTCGCCGGCCGCGAAGGCGACGTAAGCCTCGGCCCATTTTTTCGGCCAGTGATCCTCTTCGCGATCGAAACCCGCGGCCCCCATCCAGTCTTGCAAAGCGAGGTCGTAAGAGTCCTTGATTCCGAGCCGCCGCTGCTCAGGCGTATCGACGAGAAACAGCCCACCGAGCGACCAGAACGCCTGCGCGCCAAGATTTTGCTCGCCCTCCTGATCGACCACAATCACGCGCCGTCCGGCGTCCGCCGCTTCGTTGGCTGCCACAAGTCCGGCAAGCCCTGCGCCCACGACAATCACGTCTGCATCGTTAGCCATATTGGATGTCCCCTAGGCCTCGGAGTGAAGCGCGGGGCGCAAACGCAGGTCAACGGGAATTGCGGCAAAGATAGCTGGACCATCCCAGAAGTTCGGACCCTTCCTGTTCCAAATCGGGATCGCGTTTACGCGACTGCAGCGCCGCAGCAACACTGCGCCAGAATCCGCGTCCATCGTGTTGTGCGATCTGGACAAAATCACCGACTGGCAACACGCTCAAGATGCCCTGCGGACACATCGACTCAAGGGCGAAATGGGGCCGGCAATGAAGATTGTGACGGGGATTTTCGTGGCAGCAGTGTTGCTGTCGGGCGTAGCTTCAAGCCACGCCGTTGTTCGGATTTCGGAAGATCGCGGCGGACGGATCGGAACCTACGTCGATAAATACCAAGGCCTGAAAGGCTCCGGCGAAACCGTTATGATCGACGGATTGTGTGCATCCGCCTGCACGATTGTTCTAGGTGCCGTACCGCACGACAAAATTTGCGTCACCTCGCGCGCCAGCCTCGGATTTCACGCGGCATGGGATGTTGGCTCAGGCGGACGGCCCGTAACGAACTACGAGGCGACCCGGATGCTGTATGAGATGTATCCGTCGTCAATTCGTAACTGGATTTCAAAGCGCGGCGGTCTCAAGACCCATATGATTTTCCTGCGCGGGCGTGAACTTTCTGGGTTGTATCGTCCTTGCTACATGGACGCCCAGGCATCTTCTCATTCCGCGCCATCGCGCTAGCGCCCCACCATCACCTTCGTGAACGTGAGCCGGATTGCCGCATGTTAAGCGAGACGTGATCGCTTGTGACACGGCATACCTTGCCCGGCCGCGTCGGCGACGTTAACAGATACTCAGTTGCCAACGATCTTGCCAGTGCGCGGAAACGGCGGCTTTCGTTCAAGGATCTGTTTGTAATGGATAAAACAACCCGACCGCTTGTCGTGATCGCGGCGTTCGGCGCAAGCTTGGTTGTCGGCCTGCTGGTCACGTTCTGGCTTGTTGGCGGCTTTGGCGTCGTCACCAAGCCTGCTGCGATCGGCGGCGCATTTCAATTGACCGACCAGACCGGCCAGACCGTGACCGAGAAGAATTTGCTCGGCAAACCGACGATCATCTTCTTCGGCTTCACCCATTGCCCGGATGTTTGCCCGACCGCGCTTTTTGAAATGTCGCAAGTGTTGCGCGCGATGGGGGCAGACACCGGCAAGGTCAATGCGTATTTCATCTCCGTCGATCCCGAACGCGACACGATGGCGGCGATGAAAGACTATCTGTCGAGCTTCGATCCGAATCTGAAGGGCCTCACAGGCACGCCGGAGCAGATCGCAAAGATCATTTCGGCTTATCGCGTTTATGCCAGAAAAATTCCGTTGAAGGATGGCGACTACACGATGGATCACACCGCGCTGATCTATTTGATGGACAGCAACGGGAAATTCGTCCGGCCGTTCGATCTCAAGCGCAAGCCGGAAGAATCTGCTGCAGAGCTCAAACGCTACCTCTGAACTGCGCGCGGTTGCTTGTTTTATTTTTCACCGCATTATCCGCCGACATTATGCGCGAACTCAGCGCGAGGCCATGCTCAGTCTTTTCCCAACGATAAGGTTCGCGAAGCAGTTGGAACAAACCGCGCCAAGCTGCGATCGACAAAAAGATCCAGTAGATCGGTGTCAGCACGAGAACCCAGGCTTCGTGCAGCAGTCCGCGCCGGTACAATCCGATCAGGCCGACAACCGCGGTCGATAAGTAGCTGGCGGCAATTGCTGCGATATGAAGGCTCGCGAACTGATTCTGCAGGAACGACGGCACGTCGCTGTCGAACAGCGGCCCGATGCTCCGCAGAGCCACGTCTCCCAAGAGTATGGGGTGGGCCAGCGCCGTCAGAACATTCCCGCCAACGATTATATTGAGTGTAAAGAAGCCGCGCGCGCCGGCGTCGCGCCACAATTGCAACGGCGAACGCATATGGACGCTCCATGTTTGCATCCAGCACTTTAGACAGTGTACAGCGCGGTTCGCGTTTGTTCGCCAGTGTCCGAATTTGCCAAGCATTTTCATCGCGATAATGTTCTCGCTCATTCGTTCAAGTCCGCAGTGAACCGCGGAGTTTGTTGCAACGGTGTTGCTATGGAGGGGACATGTCCAACAAAACGCTTCCGAAGATCGTTTTAACTCATCGCTCGATAGACGCGCTCTGTGCGTCTCCTGTCGCTTATCGCGTCCCAGACGTTAGATGTCCGGGTCTAGCTATTCGTGTCGCACCCTCGGGTAGAAAAACATGGGACTTCGTGGCCCGCCTGCGTGGCACCTCAATCGTGAAAAGAAAGGCTCTGGGCGCGTTTCCAGCGATCGGTCTAGACGATGCGCGTCAACGCGCTACGGCTATCGGCCGAGCCGCGCAGGCCGGACGCGATCTACTTGGCGAAGAGGCAAAACTCGCTCAAGAAGCGAAAGATCGGATCACAGTCGAACAACTGATCGATGATTATCTGAAGCGACGGGCGAAAAATCTTCGGACGAAACACGAAATCGCTATAAGACTGAAGCGAGTCCTCGCTCCAATTAGAAGTCGCCCCGCTGAAAATGTGCAGCGCCGAGATATCGCAAAGTTGTTGAACGCTACGGCTGATCGCGGCGTCGAGCGCGAAGCTGAGCGGCGAAGGCAGACAATGTCGGCTATGTTTAAATGGGCCGTTGCGGAAGATTTGATTAATGACGATCCCACTCGCGGTCTAAAAGCGTTTTCGCCGGGAAAACTTCGCGATCGCATTCTTCTCCTAGATGAAATTTGCTCACTTTGGACTTGGCTCGCACAGTCAAATTTAACCTTGGACATGTCCGATAGTCTTCGGCTTCAACTCTGCATCGGTTGCCGTATCGGCGAGGCGTCCGGAATGCGCGCAGAGGAATTCGATACTACGAATTGGATTTGGACCCTTCCGGTCGCGCGCTCAAAAAATAAGAAGCGTCGGTTGACCCCGATAGTTGGACTTGCGCGCGCGATCGCCGAAGGTGAAACCGCAGATGATTTGCAGGCATGCGGCTTCGAGCGAGCCACACGACGCCGGAGAAAATGTGCGTAAGCACCCCTACATACTCGGCGATGTTATGGGTACCAAAGTCAAATTTGGGCGAGACGGTAACAAATCGAGCGCGGAGAACGGGGCTGTCGTAACCCTTCATCAGTAGTCTCGTTACTTGGCAAAAAGCTTTGAAAGAATTGCCATCATGAAGTCCGTAAAGACCGCTCTTGCTCACGTCCTCTTTGGCTGCGGGATTTAGAGCGCCGAACGTCCCGACGGCGTACGTGGAAAAATCGTCTTTAAGATCTGCGCTTTCGACACGCCACTGCGCTTGCAGCGACTGCCATGACTTATCATTTTCACTTAGTGGAAGAAGATCCATTCACGTAAGATTTCAATGAAACCCTAATAAATGCACACTAATCGGCTGAAAATTGATAGCGGTCGGATTCCACGATTGAGAATCCGTTAACTTCATTTCACAACTCTGATTTCATTCTTGTTCGGTATCCCCCGTGTGGGGATTCAAATGCAGGATGCACAACCAACCACCCATGTTACCGGAAGCACAGATTCTGGCCGCGATTGGTACCGATTTGTAGGGCGTCCAATAGACTGGCTCGTCTTTTGCGGGTGCTTGCTGGTTGCATCCATCGCGATTGGTACGAGCAATGGTTGCCGATTTTCGGCAACGCGCGCTTGATAATAGCAAACGCGAGCTCGAGAACACTGTGTTGCTACTTACACGTCATTACGATCAGCAGCTCCATGAATTTACTGGTCTTCAGGAAAGCGTCGTTTCGCAAATCGAAACGTCAGCAATGTCCACGCCGGAGCGCTTCAAAGGGGAGATGTCGACCCTTGAAATGCACGAGGCATTAAGGGCCAAAGTCAGTCGCTACACCGACGTAGCGGGCGTCAACGTCTATGACGTTGAAGGAGATTTGATCAATTCTTCAGAATATTGGCCGGTTCCTAAAGTTAACATTTTTGACCGCGTATACTTTCAGGACCTCAAATCAGCATCCGCTTCAGCTCCGATTTTAATCCAATTGGTCAAGGGCCGATTTGCAGCCGGCTGGGCAATCGTGGTTGCCCAACGCATAAGTGGAGCAAACGCCAATTTTCTTGGTGTCACGACACGCGCAATTTCGCCCGCCATTGTCGAGAAGTTTTTTGAGACCGTGACGCTTGGCAAAGATGCGTCGATTTCAATGTATCATAGAGATGGCACACTGTTGGCGCGGTATCCTCATGCTGAGAGCACGATTGGTCGGAATTTCAGCTCCGGCCCAGTTCACCAAGCGCTATCTCAGGTAGACGGAGTGGTGACGCAGATAATTAGCCCAATCGATGGTCTGGATCGACTAGTCGCTGCGCGACGTCTGGACAATTTTCCATTGACCATCGGCGCCTCGACAACGGTATCGGCGGCCTTGGCTGATTGGCGGGAGCAAACTAGGTTTCTTGTCGTCGTAGCAATAATTTCGGCTTTCATAGTCGCGGGATTTGTATCGCTTATTGTCCTGCAGTTGTCGCGTCAACATAAGAAATCCAAAAATCGCCTCTCGTTAGAAAAGCACAGGCTGAACACCGCAGTTAATAATATGACGCAAGGACTTCTGCTGTTTGACGCCTCCGCGCGCCTCATTGTTCACAACGACCGCTATGCTGAGATGTATGGCTTAGCGGCAGAAAGACTTCATGCTGGTTGCAGCCTTCGTGATCTCGTGTCGTATCGCAAGGAAACGGGTTCGTTTGTCGGGGATGTGGATTTTTATTGCGCGGGCGTGTTACGCGATGCCGGACTAAGTAAAACCACAGTGATGGAGACCGCAGACGGTCGCTCCATTCAAGTCATGCATCGGCCTGTGGCTGACGGCGGATGGGTCACGACCCACGAGGACATCTCCGAGCGTTGTCGGTCCGAAGAACGCATTGCGCATCTCGCTCAGTATGATGCGCTAACCGACCTCCCCAATCGAGTCCTGATTCGTGATCGGCTCGAACTGCACCTCAAGCGACTTTCGCGCGGCGAGCAATTCGCAGTTCTCTATATCGACATCGATGAATTCAAGACCGTGAACGATTCCCTCGGGCACACTGTTGGCGATGAGCTTTTAAAAGAAGTCGCTAATCGGCTGCGGGGTTGCGTCAGAGATACAGACTTCGTAGCTCGCCTGGGCGGCGATGAATTTGCTATTGTCCAGACTCGCATTAGTCACCCCGCTGACGTTACAGAATTGATCTCTCGAGTTTACGAAGCTGTTCGACAGCCCTTTGAATGTCTCGGGCATCAAATCGTTATCGATGCCAGTATTGGCATTGCGTTTGCTCCGGACGATGGGCAAGATCTTGATCAGTTGCTTAAGAATGCTGACTTGGCCATGTTCGGGGCGAAAGCCGATGGTCGCCGGACCTATCGCTTTTTCGAGCCTCAGATGGATGCGCGAGTGAAAGCGCGACGCGCGCTGGAGTTGGATCTACGCAATGCAATCGCAAACGGCGGGTTGGAGCTTCATTACCAACCACTTGTAAGCCTAAGTGACAATTCCATCGTGGGCTGCGAAGCTCTTTTGCGTTGGTGTCATCCCCAGCGGGGCATGATCTCACCCGCAGAGTTTATTGCGGTCGCCGAAGAAACCGGCCTTATCGTGCAACTAGGCGAATGGGTTCTGGAGACGGCGTGTATCGAAGCGGCAAGTTGGCCCGAGAACCTTAAGATCGCAGTGAATGTCTCTCCGGTTCAGTTCAGGAGCCCGACGCTTGGCCTAAAGATCGCGGCAGCTCTTTCTTCGTCGGGTCTTGCTGCCAGTAGGCTTGAAATCGAAATCACTGAAGCAGTTCTCATTCGAGACGACGAAACCGCACTCGGTGCTTTGCACGAGATTCGAGCCTTGGGTGTGCGCGTCGCATTGGACGACTTCGGAACAGGCTATTCCTCGCTCAGTTACCTGCAGCGATTCCCGTTTGACAAAATCAAGATCGACCGGTGTTTCGTCAATGAAATTACTGACGAAAAGGGATCATCAGCGATTGTTCAGGCTGTTGTCGCAATGGCCAATGCGCGCAACATGACAACGACTGCTGAAGGAGTCGAGACCGAACAACAACGCAAATTGCTGCAAAATATCGGTTGCATTGAAATGCAAGGGTATTTGTTTAGCCCAGCGAAATCATCGGCAGACATTAAGAAAATGTTCGCGGATTATAGACCAATAAACGAAGCAGTCGCGTAAATCGAAATTCTCCCTGAGAACGCATTCTGAAGAAAGACGATTATGAGCGAATTGATAGGGGAAATGGATTTTGAGTACGCGACAACTGTGGCTGACCGGGCCCTCAAGTCGATGTCGCAATTTTCTGTCCCCGCTACCCCCAGTAATTTTTCGGTTTGGTTTAATTATGCAATAGGGACTTCGCCGACCTTAAGAAAAACGATTGATATTTTAGTCGGCAACAAACGTAAGTTCGACGCTTCCGTAAATCGCGAACTTTATACAACTTACATCGACGATAAAGCCGACTTCGTTCAGGTTCCTGGGCAGCTTCAAGGCGTCCTCAACAACGCC
>JBBRGE010000037.1:0-10410 GCA_038241045.1 Hyphomicrobiales bacterium
GGGAGAAGGAAAAGCGCGACACCTGCTGGACGCAAACAAAAACGGCCGGTGATAAGCCGGCCGTTCGCAACAATTCCAACGTTTAAAAATCAGACCGTGGCGGTGATCCACTGCTCCAGTTTCTGCTTCGGCGCGGCGCCGACCTGACGCGAAGCCATCTCGCCGCCCTTGAAGATCATCAGGGTCGGGATCGACATCACACCATATTTGGAAGCTGTCTTCGGGCTTTCATCGACATTGAGTTTTACGATCGTGACCTTGTCGCCCATGACACCTGCGATTTCGTCGAGCGCAGGAGCGATCATGCGACATGGCCCGCACCATTCCGCCCAGAAATCGACGACGACCGGACCTTCTGCCTTGAGAACCAATGCGTCGAAATCGGCGTCCGAAACCTTGCCCACACTCATGCTGTGCCTCGTTGGATGAAAGGCGCGGTAAATAAGAATCGCGCGCCAAAAGGATAGAAGCAACGTATGAACGGGGTGTTGCCGGGTCAAGGCTGGTCACCGTGACGTGTCCGTCTTGCCGCCCTGCGTCAGTCAAATAATCCAGCAGAATCAACAGTGTCCCGTCTGGGAAAATCACACACGCCAGCCGCAATCCTCTATTCCACGATGGATTGCAGCCCAGCGTCCAACGCGGAGGCTGGAATTTCCATAATCGACGCGGTTTCGGTCCAAAACAGCGCACAGCGCACCGGCCTTCCGGGATAGATGCGCGCCAGCACATCCCGATAGAGCGCAAGCTGCCGAACGTAAGTGGGTGGCGCACCGGCGGCCGATGAGGGCGGCAAATGATTGGTCTTGTAGTCCACGATCAGAATCTCGTCTGGCGTCACCACAAGGCGGTCGATTTGGCCGGACACCAATGCAGGCGGACGACCACGCCGGGGAACGCGTCCGACTATGGAGACCTCCGCGCGGCTGCCTTCGGCAAACAACGGCGCAAAACTGTCATTCTTGATAATAGATGTCACCTGTTTCACGAGGGCGTCGCGCTCGCCGTCGCTCCAACCCTCGGCATTGCGGGCGAGAAATTTTCTTGCCGCCTCCAGCCGATTCTCGGCGGCGACGTCCGGCAGCGATTGTAACAGCCGATGCACCAGCGTGCCGCGCTGGAGTGCCTGTGCTCTAACTGCCAGCGACTCGGCTGTGACCGTAGAACGAACGTCAGCATCTGCCGGACCGGATGGGCGCAGCAGAACATCGGCGGGCTCATCGCGGGGTGCGGGCGCTCGCAGCCAATCCGGCGACCGCTCCATCTGTGGGTTCTGATGGAGCACCGCCACCGGAGTCGCGGGATCCACGTCGCCCGTGCGCGTGTAACGGGTGACGATCCCATGGCTGGTGGTGAGAGACTTTTTCGCAAGGTCTGATCTTTCCAACCCCTTCGCGATCATGTCGTACCACGACAACTCTCGCACGGAGTTGCGGTTGCCAGGAAGGACGCCACCGACGATCAAACGATCCGCCGCGCGCGTCATTGCGACATACAGCAGGCGCCGGTACTCATGCTCGGTTTCTTCTTTCATCAAAGCGCGCGCCGTTGCTACGCCCTCGACATCGTCCGCTTTATTACCGGCCCAGACGACAACACCGGAGGCATGCGGACCGGCATTGCCTTGCGGCAGCCTGATAAGATTCTGCCGTTGCGTATCGGTGGGCGACGTCGTGGTATCGACCAGAAACACAACTGAAGCCTCAAGCCCCTTGGCACCATGCACGGTCATGACGCGCACTTCGTCGCGCCGGATTTCCATATCGCGCTTCACCTCGATCTCAGCGGCACGCAACCACGCCATGAAACCTTGCAGCGAGGCAGGTGTTTTCTGCTCGTATGAGAGTGCCAATTCGAGAAATTCGTCGAGTGCATCGTTGGCTTCAGGGCCGAGACGCTTGAGAATGCGCGCCCGTCCGCCGTTTCCACCAAGCAACCACGCATAGAATGTAAACGGCGTCTCGGCCGCAAACCGCAGCTCGCAGACTTTTAGACGATCGACTGCAGCTTTGAACTCGCTGTCGTTCGCAGCTCGCGCTTCCAGCGCGTCGCGCAGCGTACCTTCGCGCAGCGGCGCAAACTTGAGTAAATCCAAGTCGTCGAGACCGAAAATCGGACTCTTCAACGCGATCGCAAGCGCCAGATCGTCCGACGGCAAGAGCAACGCGTCCGCCAGATTCATTAAGTCAATGACCGCGATGTGCTCGGTCAGCTTGAGACGATCCGCGCCTGCGACGGGAATGCCCGCATGCTTGAGCGCCTGAATGACCGCATTGAACGCCGTGCCACGCCGCCTGACCAATATCAAAATGTCGCCGAAGCTAAGCGGGCGGCGCTTGTCGCCCACGCCGGTTATGAGACCTTTGTCGATCAGCGATGAAATTTCGGTCTGCACGCGGCGCGCAAGAACGGCCTCCGGACTCGACTCCGGCACCGCATCGAGCGGCGCGGCCCAGCCACCTTCATTTTCCGAGTGCGACGGTTCTTCCAAATTCCAAAGGTCGATCAATGCCGGCGGCGCATCGATCAGCGCGTCATGAACCGGATGACCGTTTCCGACGGCGTGTATGCTGCTGTAGATCGTCTGCTCGCGAAAGACGTGATCGACTGCGTCGAGAATTGCCTGCCCTGATCGGAAAGAATGTTTGAGGCTGACGGTTTCGAATTCCAGCCGAGCCTTTCTGAACCGGCTTTCAAGATCGCGCCTGCGCAGATCGAACTCGCGCGGCGCGGCCCCTTGGAAAGAGAAGATCGATTGTTTCTCATCGCCGACTGCAAAGATCGTGCGCTTGATGCCATCGCGCGCCCCCGAGCCGCTTGTGAACTCCTCGATGAGGCGCTCGACTATGTCCCACTGCCGCGGACTGGTATCCTGCGCCTCGTCGATCAGAACATGGTCGATGCCGCGGTCGAGCTTGAAATGTACCCAGCCCGACGCGCCGTCGCTGAGAAGATCTAGTGTCTTGTCGACCAAGTCGTCATAGTCGAGTAACCCGCGTTCGCGTTTCTCCCGGCGATAATTGTCCGAAACTGCCTTGGCGATCGTGAGCAATGCGCGGGTTCGGTCGCGTTGATTGACTGCGCGAAGTCTTTCGCTGATTTGCATAACGCGCGCCTGTTCGAGATCAAGCCGCTTCGCAAGTTCCGCATGCGTTTTGACCAGCGGCTTTGTCATCAGCGATTTCCGAGCCGTCCCTGAGCCGGTTACGAAGAACTCAAGATAGCGATCGGCGCGCTCCTTGCCCAACATGACGGCGGCCTCGCGGAGGCAATCAGCTTGCGATGCATCTGTCTTGCCACCACTCGCGAGCACGTCAGCAACTGTTTTCCATTCGCCGTGTGGCAAATGCGGGCCGCTAACGATCTCGTTTTCAACGTCTTCCGCCCGATCATCAACGCTAACACCGAGCGCAAGAGCCACTTGCGACATCGCGGCGTCGATGCTCCCGGCACCGTCTGCCCACGCCATGAAATGCTGACGACTGAGGCATGCCTCGCGCACTACATCCTTGAAAGTCACATCAGCCGCAGTTGCCATCGCGAAATCAAGCGCGCGACCCTCGGCGCCTTCTGGAGCGCGCGCCGCCTCCATCAGAACCGCAAGATTTGCGCGCTCCATCATCTCGTTCTGGTCGCGGTCGTCCAGCACGCCAAAGTGTGCAGGCACTTTCGCCTCGAACGGAAACTGCTGAAGCAGCCGCGTGCAGAGCGCGTGAATGGTCTGCACTTTCAATCCACCCGGCGTCTCCAGCGCGCAGGCAAACAGTTCGCGCGCACGGGATCGAGTCAGTGTGTTTGGCGTGCCTTCGCCTGCGGCACGGATTTCAAGGTCCAGTTGATCGTCAGGCAACGTGACCCATCGGCCCAGCCTCTCGAACACCTTCTGCGCCATGTTCGCCGCGGCGGCCTTCGTGAACGTTATACAGAGAATTTTTTCAGGCTTGGTGCCTTGCAAGAGAAGACGAATGACGCGATTGACCAGTACATAGGTTTTGCCGGAGCCGGCATTGGCGGCGACGAATGCCGAGGTTGTCGGCTGCGATGCTTTTGCTTGAGCATCGCGCACGGCATCCGGAATGTTGGTGCGGGGCGAACTCATGCGTCGTCTCCGACATTTCCGCCGACCGCCGACCATTCCTTGATCCGCGCGAGATCGTCGTAGTTGCCGTAGCGATTTTCCCACATCGGCAGGCTTAGCGAGGTGTAGCCCTGCGCCTCGTCTTCAAAGAGCCGGATGCGCTTTTCCAACTCCTTGCGGGCTTCATCGGCCGCCTGATCTGACGAAATAACGTCGTCTTTGCTCAACGCCAGCTTCAGACTCTCCGCTTTGCCCGGCGGGTTGTTGCCGCTGAGCCGGACATACATCAGTTCGGCGACAGATGATCCCAACGCAATTCCATCGAAGCCGCCTGCCCGCAAGATCGCTGCTTCCAGCGATAATTGTGGCGCAAGCCCTAGACGAACCTGTCTGCCGGTTCTTGTTTGTCCGGTCTTGTAGTCGAGAATCGCAAAAGTGCCGTCGCTTCGCCGTTCGATACGGTCCGCGCGCGCGGACAGAATAAACTCGCGGTTGTTGCCGAGGGAAATCGTGAGGCGGCCGTAACTCTCGGCGTCGATGTCTTTGACATCCTTGCGCCGCGTGATTTCCCAATCCGCAAACCAGGACGCAATCCGCAGAAAGCGCGGCCACCACAACGCCCGCGCTTCGGGGCGCTCCATCAACGGCGCAAAATGTTTTTCGCCGTAACGCCGCAGCACGGATGCGGCATCCGGTGGCAAGGACTTGCTGTGGTGTTTGGTGAAATCGCCGAGCGCCTCGTGGATCGCCGATCCGCGATCGGCCGCCGTCAACGGGGTGTCCACCTGATCCAGCGGCCGCAACTTGAGAACGTGCTTTGCAAATATGGTGTAAGGATCGCGCAGCCAATGTTCGATCTCGGTGACGGACATTTTGAGCGGCCGCAGCGCCAGCGCGGGAGTCGGGGCGGGTTGCGGTACCGGCGTAACTTTTTCAGGCCGATCGAGTTCGTCGGCGAAGCGAATGTATTTCGCGCCGGCGTCCTTCGCCGCGTTCCATCGCGTTTGACCGGCCACTGCTTCCAGCCGATGCAGAAACCGCGAAGCGACGGCAGGCGCACCGCCGACTTTCGCCGCGTGAGACAGGATAACGTCTTCCGCGCCGAGCAATTGCGCGAAATCATGCGCGGTCAGGCCGATGCGACGCTCCGGCAGATCGAGACCCAGTTCGTGGCGCATGGGTCGGCTCAGCCACGGATCGGTGCGTGGTGTCGGCGGCCACACGCCCTCGACAAGGCCGCCGAGTATGACGCGCGTGTTTTCGGTCAAGCGCGCTTCCAGCAATCCGTAAATACGCAGTTGCGCTTTCGGCGATGGGGGCCTTCGCACGACGCTGCCGGCGAAAGCCGTCTGAAGCACGTCGGGATAATCGGTTATCTCAACCATCAACCCGCTGGGTGCGAGTGCATCATCGCCTAACGGACAGATCAACTTGTCAAACGCCGCCGCAAGCGCCAGCCCGTCGGCATTCTCGAATGCCGTGATACGTCCCTCGCCATCGCTCGACAATGCGATCAACACGTCGCGATGACGTGCGGCAAGTTCGGCGAAATCGGTCGACTTGCCGCGGTTGACGAACTCCAGCGGTTTGAACGCAGCGGTCAGCTGCTCGATAAATTCATGAACAGCGTCGAGCTTTGGGCCGTCGATCGCGGCGCGCGGTTCGGAGTGGTGGACAAGCGAAGGCTCCTTGCGATGGAGTTTTGCAAGTTCATCGCGAAACAATACCAAATCATTTCTAAGTCCGATGCTTCCGGGCGCAGGCCGCGGTCCGCGCAGGATCGCAAGTTCAAGATTTTCTATCGCGCCCTTATAAGTAAACTGTGCGCCGCCGAGATGGAGCAGCGGATGCTTGAGGAGCGCCAGCAACGTCGCCGGCGCAAACTCTTCCGCGACCACCTCCGCGACCAAGCGCGCGAAAATTCCCGCCGGCGTGTTCGTCAGCGAATCGCCGCCAGAATCGTCGAAGTCGAGATTCCAGCGACCAAGCGCGGCCATCACGCGCCGCGCCAGCGCGCGGTCGGGTGTAACCAATGCGGTTGGAATATTTTCATGCCGTGCTTCGCGCATGGTGACCGCTATCGCGAGCGCCTCCATTTCAGGATTCGCGGCCTCGATCACGGCGAGTTTGTTCATGCCTGCGACAATTCTTGGCGCGATATCCGGCTCGGCCAGCCGCCGATGCCAGATGGCGCTTGAGCCAGCCGGCCGCATGGCCTCGGATGTAAGCACTTCTCGACCGTTGGAGGATGGGCTGCCGAGCGTTTCGACACTGGCGCGGGCAATTCCGAATATGTTTGTCAGCAGATTGTGAAGTGCAAACTGCGGATGGCTCCATGCGGGATCTGTCGTGTATCTGCCGTCGGCGTCGCGCGTCCCGCCGATCGATTGCCACGCGTCTTCTTCGAGCGACGTATCCAGTCCCGGCAACACCACAGCGCCTTGCGGAAGTCTTGCGATGGCCTGTAGAAAAGTCGCCGTGGCGGGCATCGATCCGGTTGAGCCTGCCGCGATCACCGGGCCGGCACGATGTGCGTTCAGACGCGCTGTGTCGGCGGCAATCAAGCGATCGCGGCGATCCATCGGTTCGATGAACCCGGACTCTCGAAGATGCTCGGGCCAGCGGTCCTTCGCAATCTGCAGAAATTCCAGAGTGAGTTGCCAGTATTTGTCGTGTTCGTCCGGAACGAGCCTTTCGAACGCGCGCCAATCGACCTTACGAATGACCATGTCATCGATCAGCCGCGCCAGATCGCCAGCCAATGCGAGCATCGAGGAGGGGCCGCCAGCCACAAGAGGTGCTCCGGACAAATCCTGTTGCGGCAATCGTGTTGCCCAAGCGGTCACAAGCCTCGCAAGCGTCAGGCGACGCTGCAGCCCGTCGAGCGCCGGCGGAATGTCGAGCGTGGAAACTGGAGCCGACTCGGCCTGTGCAAACTCCAGCTCATCCTCATCGACGGACCCGAGCGGAATTATGCGCGGCAGTACGACAGCATCGGTCTTGAGGACATCGAGAAAAACCTCACGCGCCATCCGACCGGCGCGGCGCGTCGGCAGATAGAGCGTTACATCCGCAAGCAGCTCGAGATTTGCGCCCGCGGTAAATCCCTCGACGAGTTTGCCGTCGATCAGCGCTTCGATAACCGTATGAAGAAATCGCGCCGACGATGGCACGGTAAAGACGCGCATGATGATCCCGATTCGTAACCGGACGCATCATGACACGGCAAAGAGGAGCGTGGCGAGGTTTAGGCGGCGCTTTGCAGCAGCGCTTCTTCGGCGGCGTGGATCGCTTCGGGCGTTCCGACATGCATCCAGAGGCCATCGAGCCGGAGCCCGAACAGCCGCTCCTGCTCATTCGCAATGTCGAAAATCCGGGTGAGCGAGAATTCGCCTTTCGGTGCGGCTGCGAAGATCGCAGGCGACATGATGGCGACACCTGCATACACAAAGGGCACCACCTGATGTTCCTTGCGCTTGCGCAAACTACCGTCTGCCAGCATCGCGTAGTCGCCGCTTCCAGAATATCCGATGCTGTTCGCGGTTGGCGCCATCAGCAGCAGAATATCCATGTGCGATGAATCGAAGGAATTGGCGAGCCGCGTCAAGTTGGGTTGCACGCCGTCGATCCACATCGTATCGGCGTTCAGATGATAGAATGGTTTATCGCCGAGCAACGGCAATGCCTTGACGACGCCGCCACCGGTCCCAAGCACGACATCGCGCTCGTCTGAAATGATCACGTGCGGTTGTTTGCGATTGGCGACGTGCCGCACGATTTGATCGGGAAGGTAATGTACATTGACCACAGCCTTGGTTACGCCCGCGTCGGCAACACGGTCGAGCACATGATCTAGGAGGGGCTTGCCCGCGACGGACACCAGCGGCTTCGGCAATTTCTCCGTCAGCGGCCGCATCCGCACACCGAACCCGGCGGCGAGGATCATGGCGGTGGTCGGTTGAACAGGCATGGGCTCTCGAAGTGAAATCCGGCTTAAATCATCCGCGCATCAAGCGTCAGGCTGTAGCCGAACAATATCACAGTCTCGCGACTCCGGCCTTATCAACGGAAGGACACCTGGCCGCAGCTCAGACTTCCACGATTTGAGGATTTGCACCACGCCGCGCAGGCTTTTTCTTGATGTCCTGCGGTTTGAGGAAGCCGGCACCGATCTGGTCGCCATTGACCCACGACAATTCGCACCGCCGGTAAGCAAGCCCGGTCGATGACAACAGCAAAAAGAATTCCTTGAGATTGATGCCTTCTATCGAGCCCTCGACCACAAGCTTTGCGCCCGTCTCGGAAATATCCTCCACGACGCAACTGCGGCGCCAGGTGCCATCGATGCCCATCATGTGAGCGGCGAAACCGCGCTCGAAAGTTACACGTTCGCCCTTGCGCCGTTCCGTTGCCATGACCCGCTCCGTAATTCCCGAACACCAGGGCGCCCCGGCTCACCGGTACGCACTGGTTCGGGGAACCAAATTAAGGCGCAGGTGGCTAACAACAGGTAAATTGACGCCCGTTAAATTGGCATTGCAGCGCTTGGTCAGCCCGGTGGCGGCACATAGGACGCGCACCATTCGCGAAGACCTGTGAGGGTCGGGTGAGCCAGAGCGCGCTTCAGATAGTTCCATGCACGGGGCTGATGCCGCAGATATTGCGGTTTGTTGTCGCGCCGGTTGAGCCGCGCGAAAGTACCCAGCAGGCGAGTGTTTCGCTGAGCGGACATGATCGCATAGCATTCGACGAAAACCGCAGCGTTGAAAGTCGGGTCGGCTTCGCGCATGAGTTTGGCGTAATGAGTGAGCATTGCGATCTCGACGGATTCCGGAACGTCGATTCGCGCGTCCTGCAGCAGTGAAACCAGATCGTAGGCGGTCGGCCCGATCACTGCGTCCTGGAAATCAAGTATGCCGACGCGGGCAGTGTCCATGCGTCGATCTAGCCAGATCAAATTTGGCGAGTGGAAGTCACGCAGCACCCAAGTGCGCGGTGCTTCAGCCAGTTTGATCAGAAGGTCATTCCAGACCAGCAGGAATTCAGCGTGTAGATTGCTTGTGATGGCAACGCCTTTGTCCGGCAGGTACCATTCCATAGCCAGCCCGACCTCGACCATCATGGCGGCGGAGTCGAACATCGGCACGTAGTAATTCCTCTGCGGCGCGATCGGTAGCACGTCCGGCAATTTTTCCTGATGCAGTGCCGCCAGCGTTTCCACTGCGGCCTGATAACGCTCGTGAATGATTTTCGGCGGGTCGCCTGACACGAAACTGTCAAGACCGAGGTCTTCGATAATGAGAAAACCATCGTCGATATCGGCGTCGTGAATTGTGGGTGCTGAAAACCCGCGTTCGCGTAACCCGTTTGCCAGCGCCATGAACGGTCGCACGTCTTCGGCGAGATGAACGGCGGCGCTGTAGGATTTGCCGTCATAAATCGGAGGTCCGTCCGGACGGCGCGGCGAGTTCATCAGCACGAACGGATCATTGTCTTTGAACAGCCTCGCATAGGATCGCGACGAGGCATCGCCAGCCATCCGCTCGCGGCGGGAATCGGAATGTCCGGAAATGTTGAGAAAGCGCCGCAGTGCCTTCAGGCGTTCGATCTTTGCCGCACCGGTGCCGTAGCCGCGCAGTTCGGCGGCTCTCGCATTGGGGCCAAGCGAAGGACGATGCGTGAGCGCAATGTCGATGCGATCCGGTGGCAACAGTGTCGGCGCGCGTTCCGGCCACTCGATCAGGACTACGGCGCCGTCGGGCAACGGCACCAGTCCGAGCTCCTCCAGCTCGCTGACATCGTTGATACGGTAGAGATCGGCGTGGAGCAGCGGATAAGGCGGCAGATCGTAAGTCTGCGCCAGCGTGAAAGTCGGACTCGGCACCTCGAAATTCTCGTCGCCAGCGAGAAACCGAATCAGCGCTCGCGCAGCTGCGGTTTTTCCGGCTCCAAGGTCGCCGGTCAGCGTGATGATGTCGCCGGGGCCGATCAGCAGCGCAAGATCCGCCATCAGTTGTGCGGTGGCGGTCTCATTCGCGAGCGCGACCGAGAATGTGGCCAGATCGCTCATTCAGCGGCGGTACGTTGGGCGGCCTGATCGATCGGAAGTTCGCACGTTACGGTCGTGCCTTTACCGACAATCGAATCGACCATCACCTTCCCGCCGTGCATCTCAACAAATGATCTCACCAAGGACAGGCCGAGACCGGCTCCTCGATGACGTGAACCATTGGCATGGCTCTCAAAGCGATCGAACACCTTGTCCTTGACGTCTTCGGGAATGCCTGGCCCGGAATCCGAGACCGAAAAAACAATGCGGCCTTCGGCGCGCC
>JBBRGE010000038.1:0-10235 GCA_038241045.1 Hyphomicrobiales bacterium
AATCCGAAGACAAGCGTCTGCAATGATGCCGCGCCAAACTCATGACTAAAAAATCGGCTGAGCAGAAACCATTCGGCGCGTGTGCGCCCAACGCCGCACAACGCACGGTTATCGCGGCAGCACACGGCTCCGGTTTGAAGCGCGGCGCGTTTCGCCCATGGCTGTCGCGACTGGTGAACCTGCTAGGCCCCGGTCCCATCGACGCGCACTATCAAGGCGCATCGTTCCGGCTGCATCATCTGGCCAGCGGCACCGAGCGCGGCGCGCTGTTCAATCCCGATTATAATCTGCCTGAGCTGGATTTCCTGCGCGAGCACACGCCGCGCGGCGGCACTTTCGTGGATGTCGGCGCGAATGTCGGCATCTATGCGGTGTCGATGGCGAAGCATGCCGGCGACGAAGGCCGCGTAATCGCAATCGAGCCGCATCCGGTGTCGAGTGCACGGCTCGCCTTCAATGCGCGTGCGTCAAATCTGGGAAATCTTTCGCTGGTTGTGGCGGCGGCGGGAGACATCGACGGCAAGCTGATGATCGAAACCGACGGCGAAAATTTAGGAGCCAGTCACATCACGGCGAGCGGCGGCTTTGAGGTGCCGGCGAAGAAGCTGCTGTCGATCATCGTGGTCAATCAGATCATGTCGATTGACGCGCTGAAGATCGACGTCGAGGGTTATGAGGATCGCGTACTGATTCCATTTTTTCGCGATGCGCCAAAAGCGCTGTGGCCGAAGGCCGTCGCGATCGAGCATCTGGAACGCACAGTATGGCAGAACGATTGTATCGCCGACATGATCGCGCGGGGATACGCCATCGCGGGGAAAACACGCAGCAACACGCTGCTGGTATTGCGCTAACTTTCGTTCGCTTTACTTGAACGCCGGCAGCACGAAGATCGCGATATTGATGAGCAGGCCGACGCCATAGGCCAATGACCGAGCCGTCGCGACGTTGTTGATATACAACATCCCGTGAATCACCCGCACCACGATGTAAGCCATCGCCAGCATATTCACGGTTGAGGCCGGCGCACCCATCGTCAGTGCGATAATCACCGCCGCCGCAAAGAACGGAAAATTCTCATAGGCGTTTTGATGCGCGGCATAAGCGCGGCGCTTGGCGGGCGGCAGATTGTCGTAGTCTTCGCGCGGGTAACGGTTGTCGCTTTCGACGCCGATCTTGGCGTAGCTGACCAGCGCGATCGGCAGCAGGGCCGCAATCAGAACGCACCAATATGCAACCGGCATCGTGACCTCCTCATCCCCATCATGCGTCTTCGCGCATCGCCGTTTTCGATGCTCGGTTCCGTGACAATTGTCAATATCGCGGGAAAAAACCTCCAAAAACGGGCATTTAGCCGGGTTTTGGAACCTACCCCCGCTCCGTCCGTTAAGCCCGCGAAACGTAAATTTTGGGAGTTCACGGCGATGGCGAGCAACGCAGACGATCCGCAGCGCGTATGGGATTTGGCGAGAAAAATCGGCGTCGCCATGATGGCCAGCTGGGACGGCAAGATGCCGCATTCGCGTCCAATGAGCGCCCATGTCGCGCCGGGTGAGAATGCGTTTTATTTTCTGACCGACAAGACCGACAAGAAGACGCAAGATCTCAAACAATATCCGGAAGTCTGCATGGCGTTCGGCGATACGTCGGACATGAAGTATATCTCGATCACCGGCAGAGCATCGGTGTCGGACGATCGCGCCAAGATCAAGGAGCTGTGGTCGGTGTGGGCGAAGGCCTGGTGGGATTCGCCAGACGATCCGAACATCGTGGTGCTGAAGGTTGTGCCGACCGAAGCCGAATATTGGGACACGCCCGGCAAAGTCGTCAGTTCGATCAAGATGGCTGTGGCTGCCGCGGCGGGCAATCGTCCCGACATCGGTGAGAACCGCAAGGTCGCGATGTAATGGCAAAGCCGCCCGTGCAAGAGCCGCCGGAAATTCCATCGCCGACGCCCGGCCGCCCAACGGTGCCGCCGGTCGAAAGCCCTCCCGGACATCCGAGACCCGAAGTGCCGCCGCCGATGAAAGATCCCGCACAGCCGCCAAATCCGCCGCAGGAATTGCCGGGTCAACTTCCGGACGAAGTGCCGGTTCGCGGACCCTCAGGACCGCAGACTCCCTATCCCGTCAACGATCCCGGCATCACCGATCTTCCGGGTTCGGAGCCGGATGTGATTCCCGGTTCTCCAATTCCGCCCGGCACGATGTAGTTTTTTCTCGTCGAAACTTAACGGGCGTTCATTTGCACTGCGCTGAATAGTCCTTTCACGTAAAATAGTTTGCGCGTTTTTCACTTCGCAACAATCCCGCCTAACCGTTGTCCGCTGATCGGTCGCAGTTGACGGACGAAATTTTCCCGACCGTTTTTATTTCAGACATAAGGTCGCCATGACACACCTTCGGTTGATACTTCTCACGACGACAGCGATCGCAGCGCTTCAGGGTTCGCAACTGAGCGCGCGCGCCGAGACATCGCCGCAACTTTCGCCATTCATTATTGCACAGGCAGCACCTGACGAACCTGCCGCGCCGCCGAAAGCCGCGCCCGCACCGCCGAAGGCCGCACCTGCGCCTCCTCCACCGCCGCCGCGTGCTGCGCCGCCTCCACCTCCTCCTCCGCGTGCTGCTCCGCCGCCGCCTCCTCCGCCGCGTGCTGCACCACCACCACCTCCTCCTCCGCCGCGTGCTGCACCTCCGCCGCCACCGCCAGCGCGTGTTGCACCGCCGCCTCCACCACCTCCACCGCGCGTTGCACCTCCGCCACCAGTCGAGCGACCCGCTCCGCCGGTTCAACGACAGGCTCCGCCGGTTCAACGACAGGCTCCGCCGCCGGTCACTCCGCCTACGCGCGCAAATCCGACTCCACCTTCGGTGCCGACGCCATCGACACCAACGGCACCCTCCACAACACCGAGCACGCCGCCCGTTGTACCGGGCGTTCGCGACGTCACGCCGCCACGTCCTCCGTTGGAAGGAGAACGCAGGGGTCCGCCGCCGCCGAATTCCGGCGGTCCTGCTGCGCCGCCGATCACGCCGTCAAACGAACCGCGCGTGAATCCGAATGGCACGGTGACGCCGGCAGCTCCTCCCGTGACGACACCGAACGTCGCGCCGACAACGCCGCCGACTGGACCCGGCGGACCACGCTCGGAAGAGCGCGGCGGCCCGCGAGGTCCGAACGCGTCGCCACCCGCGATGCAGACTCAGAAGGCACCGTCGGTCACGACACCATTGCCGACGCTGCAATCCGTTGCGCCTGTGCAGCAGCCCGGTGGGCCGGGCCGACAAGGCGGTCCGGGTGGTCCTCGCGGACCCGGCGGTCCTGGAGGCGGTCCTGGAGGGCCGGGCGCGCCGAACGCCAACGCGCCTCTCGCACCGATCGCTCCGAGCGCAGCCGGCGTCGGCCCATCCGGGGAGCGCAACATCAGCGCGTTCCGCGGCGAACGACGCGAACAGAACATCGGCGGCCGCACGGTGATCTCCGAACCCGGACGCATCATCATCAAGGATCAGAACGGGCAATCGTTCGTGCGTCACAACGAGGTCGATCGTTTCCGGATCGGCGCGCGCGACGTTCGCGTGACGCAGGAAGGCAACAACCAGCGCACCATCGTGGTGCGTCCGGATGGCACGCAGATCATCACGATCAACGATCGCGACGGTCGTCTGCAGCGGCGTCTGCGCCGCGGCCGTGACGGACGCGAAATCATCATCATCGACAACACACGACGCGGCCCGATCGGCATCGGCGGGTTCTTTGTCTCGCTTCCACCGCCGTTCATCCGCATTCCGCGCGAGCGTTACATCGTCGATTACGAAGATGCGCCACCCGACCTGATCTATCAGACGCTGTACGCGCCTCCGGTGGATGTGATCGAGCGGCCTTACTCGCTCGATGAAATCCGCTACAGCCCAAGCGTGCGCGAACGCATGCCGAGCATCGATATCGACACGATCAACTTTGCGACGGGATCGTGGGAGATTCCGCCGGATCAAGCGGAGAGCCTGCGTGTGATTGCGGACGGCATGAATCAGGCGATCCAGCGCAATCCGCGCACGGTGTTCCTGATCGAGGGCCACACCGACGCGGTCGGCAACGATACCGACAATCTGTCGCTGTCGGATCGCCGCGCCGAATCCGCTGCTGCACTTCTGACGCAGCAGTTCGGCGTGCCTGCGGAAAATCTCACCTCGCAGGGCTACGGCGAACAATATCTGAAAGTGCCGACCGACGGATCGGAACGGCGCAACCGCCGCGTCACCATCCGCAACATCACGCCGTTGCTCAACGGCGGACAGGCGTCACTGCCGCCACCGCCTCCGGGCGTTGGACCGGGCGGACGCTGAGGCTTGCAACGCAAAAGAGAATGGCCGGGAAAAATTCCCGGCCATTATTTTGTTTGTTATCTCGTCGAACAGACCATTTGACACTTATTGCACAGTCGTCATCCTGAGGTGCGAGGCGACTTCGCCGAGCCTCGAAGGATAAGATCATGAGCGTCTACGTTTACATGCTCCGCTGCGCTGATGGTTCGTTTTATGTCGGCAGTACAACCGGGACCGATTTATCGCGGCGCGTAGACCAGCATAATGCCGGAACCTATCCCGGTTACACTTCTTCGAGGCGGCCCGTGATTCTCGTGTGGCCGCAGCACTTCGATCGCATCACTGACGCGATTGAAACGGAACGACAACTCAAGGGGTGGAGTCGAGCCAAGAAGAAAGCTTTAATCAACTCGGACTGGAGAAATGTCGCTGCATTGTCGCGCAGACGAGGCGGTCGCCAGAAAATACTTTAAAGCCGCTCCCCACACATCCTTCGAGGCTCGCTTCGCTCGCGCCTCAGGATGACGGCGGAGCATATTGCGCGACCGCGGGAAGGCGATGCGATCGTCCTACAGCCCCAACTTCCGCTTCCGTTGCCCCAGCGTGCGCAGCCGCAACGCGTTGAGCTTGATGAAGCCCGCCGCGTCACGATGATCGTAAGCCACAGCACCTTCCTCGAACGTCACGAGGTCCTGGTCATAGAGCGAATACTTGCTCTCGCGGCCGATGACGCTGACATTGCCCTTGTAGAGCTTCACGCGAACTTGCCCGGTGACGTACTGCTGGCTGAGGTCGATGGCGGCTTGAAGCATTTCGCGTTCCGGCGCGAACCAGAATCCATTGTAAACCAGCTCGGCATATTTCGGCATCAGCTCATCCTTGAGATGCGCCGCGCCTCTATCGAGCGTAATCGATTCAATGCCGCGATGCGCGGCGAGCAAAATCGTGCCGCCCGGCGTCTCATACATGCCGCGCGACTTCATGCCGACGAAACGGTTCTCAACCAGATCGAGGCGACCAATCCCATTGGCTTTGCCCAACTCATTGAGCTTGGCGAGCAAAGTCGCAGGCGATAATTTTTTGCCGTCGATGGCGGTCGCGTCGCCCTTCTCGAAATCGATGGTGATGATCGTTGGCTGATCAGGCGCCTGTTCGGGCGACAGCGTGCGCGAGAACACGTAATCCGGCACGTCCTGCGCGGGATCTTCCAGCACCTTGCCTTCACTCGACGCATGCAGAAGATTCGCGTCCACCGAAAACGGCGCTTCGCCGCGTTTGTCCTTCGCAATCGGAATCTGATTCTTCTCGGCGAAGGCGATCAACTGCTCGCGCGAACGCAGATCCCATTCGCGCCACGGCGCGATGATGGTGATGTCCGGCTTCAGCGCATAGTAACCGAGTTCGAAACGAACCTGATCGTTGCCCTTGCCGGTCGCACCATGGGAGACAGCGTCCGCTCCGACCTTCTCGGCAATCTCAATTTGCTTCTTCGCGATCAATGGCCGCGCGATGGACGTGCCGAGCAAATACTGGCCTTCATAGACCGCGTTGGCGCGGAACATCGGAAACACGTAGTCGCGCACGAATTCTTCGCGCAGATCCTCGATGAAAATATTGTCCGGCTTGATGCCGAGCAACAGCGCCTTTGCGCGCGCAGGCTCAAGCTCCTCACCCTGGCCGAGATCAGCCGTGAAGGTCACGACCTCGCAGCCGTAAGTCGTCTGCAGCCATTTGAGAATGATCGAAGTGTCGAGCCCGCCCGAATAGGCAAGCACCACCTTCTTGACGTCCTTAGCCATGAAAAACCTACCGCAAAGCCTATTGAATTTGGGCCGAAAGCCCGCCGTTTGCGGCGGGACTATAGGCAGATCGCGTCTCTATAGAAAGATCGTGCGAGGTTGGGAAGGTCGTCATCCTGAGGTGCGAGCACCGCGAGCCTCGAAGGAGGGCGGCATAACAACGCGGTAGCTTGCCACCCTTCGAGGCCCGGCGAAGACGCCGCGCACCTCAGGATGACGCCACCTCACGCCGCACGCCCGGGCTTGCACCGACATCGCGGCCAAGGCGTTTCTGCATCCAGCGATAACCCGGCCACGCAAACCGCGTCAGCCAGTCATCGATGCCGGAATCAGTGAGCCGCGTCGAGGGCCAGCGATAGATCAGCGCGTAGAACAACCACACCACCAGAAACGCGGCGATGCCGGAGAACACAATATCAGTGAGAAAATGTCCGCCGAACGCCATCCGCAATCCGCCAGTCGCGACGCCGAACGCAGTTGCCGCGACATAGGCCAGCGGACGCCATTGCGGCGGCGCAAGGGCTGCAGGTGCATAGGTCCAGAATGCGGTCGCGCCTTCGCCGGAGAAGAACGAGCAGTTCTTCGGGCAATCGCCGCGCGGATCCCACCACGGCTTGAAATCGAGCTTGCCTTCGAACTGCGTGACGACGACCGGACGCGGACGTCCCCAATAGCTCTTGAAGATCATGTTCGACAACACAATGCCTGACAACAGCATCGTCAGGAGAAGGAATATCATGGCGCGGCCCGACATCATCAGCGGCTTGACCGGACGAAATAGCTTCACCAACAAAGCGCCGAGCGCGGGCAACACGATTGCCCATGCGATCCACATCGCGCCGTCGCGCGCAATCATCGCCCATGTGACGGTTTTGAGCGGAAACGTTTTCGTCGTCGCATCGTAGAAGAATGCCGCGACCTTGAGATCGAGCTCGGGATAGAGTCCGAACAGCAATCCGAAAAACAGCGCAAGCCCGAGCGCGATATAAAGTCCGGTCCGGTTCATGGCCGCTGTGTAGCCGACGCGCGCATGGCTGAAAAGCGCTCGATTGCGGCGTCTGGTAACATTTGACCGGCGCTGCTAGCGTTCGTCCAACAGCTTAAAAAACTCAGGGGGCGCCTTTCTCATGTCCAAGCCACATCTCGATTTCTGGTTCGATTTTTCCTCGGTTTATTCTTTCCTCGCCGCCATGCGGATTACGCCGCTGGCGAAAGACGCCGGCGTCGAGGTGGCGTGGAAGCCGTTTTTGCTGGGTCCGATTTTTGTTGCACAAGGCATGAAGGATTCGCCGTTCAATCTGTTTCCGGTCAAGGGCCAGCACATGATCCGCGACGTGGCGCGCAGCGCCGAGGAAATCGGAGTCGGCTTTCAGTGGCCGGACAAATTTCCGCAATCCAGCGTGCTGGCTGCGCGCGTGGGAATTGTGGGATTCAAGGAAGGCTGGGGCGAAGATTTCAGCCGGGAGGTTTTTCAGGCGGAATACTCGCACAACAAGGATATTTCGGATCAGGCCGTGATCGCGGGAATTTTGTCGAAACTGAAAGTGCCGCTGGAGCCGGTCGTGGCGAAAGCGCAGAGCGATGAGACCAAAGGCGCTCTGCGCGACAACACGGCGGAGGCGCAGAAGCGCGGCTTTTTCGGTGCGCCGACATTCACGACAGCGAGCGACGAAATGTTCTGGGGCAACGACAGGCTCGAACAGGCGCTGCGCTGGGCGAAGAAGTAATTATTTCGCCGTCATTGCGAGGAGCGTAGCGACGAAGCAATCCATCTTGGCTCGCGCTTCTGGATTGCTTCGCTTCGCTCGCAATGACGAATCAACGCGCAGCCACGTCGCGCCAGAAACCCGCATTGCGGCCCGCAACCAGCCAATACACCACGCCGCCGACAACGCCGGCGCCGACCATGACTTCGAGATGGCGACGAATGATGCCGGTGAACGTCATCGCCACCGTGTCGAACGGAATGAAGGCGAGGTAACAACACAGTCCGGCCAGCGCGCCCGCGATCGCGTAAGCGAGGATGTGCCGGATGTAGAACGCTTCGGTCACGAGGATCAGAACCAGCGCGGGCAGCAGCGCAAACCCGCTGACGAGTATGAAGCCGAAACCCAAGATGGTGTTGACGCCGTTTTCATCGAGGGTAGCGTCTTTCATCTCCGGAATCAGCAGCGCGAACACCACGACAAGGCCCGCTGCGGCGCAAGCCAACAGAAATCCGAAAACAATTGCGAAGAGGCGACCGATGAGTGCCATGAAATTTCTTTCGTCATTGCGAGCGAAGCGAAGCAATCCAGACTTCGCTTGCGGTTAATTCGCTGGATTGCTTCGTCGCTTTGCTCCTCGCAATGACGGTTTTACGCATGTGAATACTCAATCCGTCGTGTTTAGTCGGTCATGGCCATCGCACGCAGCGCATCGCGTTCGCGCACTGATAGCTTCTCGGTTTCCGATTTCAACTGCCCGCAGGCGGCCAGAATATCGCGGCCGCGCGGCGTGCGCACCGGCGATGAAAAGCCAGCGTTGAAAATGTATTCGGAGAATTTCTCGATCTGCTCCCAGTCCGAGCATTCGTACTTGGTGCCCGGCCACGGATTGAACGGAATGAGATTGATTTTGGCGTGAACGCCTTTCAGCATTCTCACCAAGAGCTTCGCATCATCGAGCGAATCGTTGACGCCCTTAAGCATCACATATTCGAACGTGATGCGGCGCGAGTTCGACGAGCCGGGATAATTGCGGCACGCTTCGATCAATTCGGCCAGCGGATATTTCTTGTTGAGCGGCACAAGCTCGTTACGCAAATCGTCCCGCACCGCATGCAGCGAGATTGCCAGCATGCATGAGATCTCGTCGCCGGTGCGAACGATGTTCGGCACAACGCCGGATGTCGAGAGAGTAATCCGCCGTCGCGAAATCCCGATGCCTTCATTGTCCATCACGATCAGCAGCGCATCGCGCACCGCCTCGAAATTATAAAGCGGCTCGCCCATGCCCATCATGACGATGTTGGTGACGAGGCGCGAGCCAGTCGGCGTCTCGCGGTCGGTCCAGTCATTGAGGCGATCCCGCGCAACCATGACCTGACCGGCGATTTCACCGGCGGTGAGATTGCGCACCAGGCGCTGCGTGCCGGTGTGGCAGAACGAACAGTTCAGCGTGCATCCAACTTGGCTCGACACGCACAACGTGCCGCGATCGGTTTCGGGAATATAAACGCACTCGACTTCATGCGCCCGGCCGGCTCCGTCACCCGGCAGCCGCAACAGCCATTTACGCGTGCCGTCATTCGAGACCTGTTCGGCGACGACTTCAGGACGATCGACGGTGAAGCGCGCTTCAAGCTGCGCACGCAAATCCTTCGACACGTTCGTCATATCGTCGAACGTCTGCGCACCGCGCACATACATCCAGTGCCACAATTGCGCGACGCGCATCTTGCGCTGCTTTTCGGGGACATCGAGTTCGCCGAGACGCTCGGATATTTCCTCGCGCGACAGCCCGACCAGCGACGGCTTGGCCGGCGGCTGATAAGTCTCGAGCGCCACTTTTTCCAGCGGCGCGTCTGAGTTCGTCGCAATCTCGGTCATGGGGATCAAATAGGCCTTTCACGGCCTTGTGGAAAGCCCGCTCAGGCCCTCAGCGCTTGCATTCCTGCGCAAGTTTATCGAGCGCCTGCGCCAGTCCCTTCAGCGGAAATGTGTCGATCGTCTCGGTGCCCTTGGCGGACGTTCCCTTGACGGTGGCGTCGCCGCCCTTGCGCAAGGCGTCGATCAGACGGCCTTCTTCGGCGGCGTTCTTGATCCAGAGACCGTCGCCCTGCGCGTACATCGCATAATGCGAACTGCCGATATCGACCGAGCCTTCGGAGCCGGGCTTGAGCTGGTAGCCGATCATGATCGAGACTTCGTTCGTTACCTTCTCGGCGGGCCGCGTCGAGATGAAGGCGAATGACGCATCGCGCGGACGATTGGGTGGATTGGTTTTCGATGACGCGGGCTTGGCGAGCGCGAAGCAGACTTTCTTGCCGCTCGGCGACGCCGTGTAGGCGCCCCATGTGCCGAACTGGCCGATCAGATTGGGCTCGGCGCTTCCGGTCGCGGCCGGT
>JBBRGE010000039.1:0-10036 GCA_038241045.1 Hyphomicrobiales bacterium
TGCTGTGGCCGCAGATTTTCCGCGGCGTCGGCATCATGATGGCGATGATCCCGGTCAACAACATCGCGCTCGGCACGCTGCCGCCGGAGCGCCTCAAGAATGCATCGGGGCTATTTAATCTGACGCGCAACCTCGGCGGCGCGGTGGGGCTTGCGGTCATCAATCAGGTTTTGGACGATCGCACGGACTTCCACATTTCGCGGCTGCACGACAAGGTGACGTGGGGAAACGCCATGGCGGTGGAGACGCTCAATAACTTCACGCAGAGATTTCAGGGGATGGGTGACGCGGCCCTGATGGCGATGAAGCAATTGTCGCTGATCGTCCACCGGCAGGCGGTCGTGATGGGCTTCGGTGACGCCTTCCTGATTCTCACCTACTTCTATCTGACGCTGAGCGTGCTGGTGTTCTTCGTCAAAAAAGTGAACGTAATGGGGCCGCCGCCGGACGCGCATTGAGCGCGCGGCAGTTTCTTGCACTTCAAAATGGTGAGGGGTCCGGCGTGTTGCGCCGAACCCCTCGATGGTTTCGTATCGCTGATGCGCGATACGATAGAGCATCAGCCAGCCTGTAAGCCGGGTTTTGTAGGGCCTGAATGGTTTGCACCACGCAGACGTGACGGCCATTCCTCTGGGATGCCGATTGCCCGGCACCTCAAGCAACCTACCCGGACAGCGAGCCTGACAACGCCCCGCGGAGTTATCGCGTCGGAATTTCTTCCGCAGCGAACTCGCCGCTATGCCGTCCCTATTCGGTCTTGCTCCCGGTGTGGTTTGCCATGCCATCTCTATTGCTAGAAACGCGGTGCGCTCTTACCGCACCTTTTCACCCTTACCGCCCCTCCTTTATTCCTCCCCCGCAAGCGGGGGAGGGTAGGGTGGGGGAGGCGGTTCGTTCTCTGTGGCACTTTCCCTAGGGTCGCCCCCGCCGGATGTTATCCGGCACCGTATGTCGATGGAGCCCGGACTTTCCTCCCTCGCGATCTTTCGATCATTGCGAGAGCGGCCGTCCAGCCGACTGACGCTGATGTGATGACTGCGGATCGTGGCAACGTCAAGCGCACGCACGTCTGGCGCGCAGTTTTTTCTGCAAATAATTCAAATGAAACCAAAGCTTTACCATCATAAGTCGATCCATCCGCATTTACTCTTTGCTTAAGTATTTCCCCGGTATCCCTTCCGATGGGATTGCCCCGGTCGGGCAAGGGAAGTTGAAGTCGATGAAAGTCATTTCTTGCATTTTGCTCGAGCACAATCTGCCGCTCGTGTTGCTCGCTGCGTTTGTCTGCGTTGTCGGTTGTGGGATCACCCTGCATCTTTTCAGCCAGGCTCTGAAACGCAGCGGCCGTCAGCAAAAAGGCTGGATCTTCCTCTCCGCCGTAGCGGGTGGCTCGTCGATCTGGTGCACGCACTTCATTGCGATGCTGGCCTATCAGTCGAACGCACCGGTTTCATTCGACCCCATGCTGACGATGGGGTCACTGTTACTCGCCATCGGCGGCACCGCCGTCGGTTTGTATTTGAGCGTGTCGCACAAATCTCTGCCTGAAATCGGCGGCATGGTTGTGGGCATGGCAATCGCGGTGATGCACTTCGCCGGCATGGCGGCATATCACATCGACGGCATCGTGACGTGGGACGTCACATATATTGTCGCTTCGATCGCGCTGTCGTTGATTTTCTCCGCTATCGCCATCGGCCACGCCGTGCGTGCGCCTTTCAAATATTCATACGGGATTGCGCTCGCCGTTCTTGTCGTTGCCGTCGTCTGTCTGCATTTCACTGCAATGACTGCGATGTCGGTCGAAGCACTCCTCAGCATGAATCCGATGATGTACTCGCAGGTGCTGTCTTCGATGGCGGTTGCGGTGGCGGGCGTCGCGTTCATCATCGTAAGCACGGGTATCGCAAGTCATCTCATTGACGCAGATGCATCGTCGGAATCGATCAGCAAGCTGTTGCATCTTGCGAGAAACGACGCGTTGACGGGTCTGCCGAACCGCATGTTCTTCAATGAATATCTGCAGTCGCGTATCGATGCGTCGATCGTCGATGGCAGCAAATTTGCCGTGATCGGTATCGATCTCGACCGCTTCAAGGAAATCAACGATGTCGGCGGCCATGAGGCTGGCGACCGCGCGTTGAAAATCATCGCTATGAGACTTTCGGAGATTTCAAAGTCCGGTGAATTCGTGGCCCGCCTCGGCGGCGATGAATTCGCGGCCATCAAATCTTTCTCCTCGCATGAGGCTCTGGTGGAATATGTCGGCAGGCTCGAAGCGGCGCTGTTTGCACCTATCCAACTGGAACATCACGAGGCTGCGGCAGGCGCGAGCATCGGTGTCGCGATTTATCCCGCCGATGGCGAGACCGCAGAGCGTCTCGTCAACAACGCGGATCTGGCTATGTATCGCGCCAAGGCCGATCTGATGCGCGCGATATGCTTCTATGAACCGAAAATGGATGAAGCCGCCCGAGCGCGCCGATCGATGGCGCAGGACTTGCGCAAGGCGACAGATCTCGGCCAATTCGAGCTTTACTATCAAGTGCAAAGCCTGATCGCGACCGGCGAAATTTCCGGATACGAAGTGCTGTTGCGCTGGCATCATCCCGAACGCGGATTGGTGCCACCCATCGAGTTTATTCCGGTTGCCGAGGAAACCGGATCGATCCTCGAAATCGGCGAATGGGTTCTTCGCACCGCATGCGCCGAAGCCGCGACTTGGGACCAGCCGCATAAAATCGCCGTGAACATTTCGCCGGTCCAGTTTGCGCACACCAACCTGGCGCAACTTGTCCATCAGGTTCTGATCGACACTGGGCTTCCGCCAAAACGCCTTGAGCTTGAAATCACCGAATCCACCATCATCGCGGACAAGGCGCGCGCATTGCATACACTGCGACAAATTCGTGCGTTGGGTGTTGCTGTCGCCATCGACGATTTTGGCACAGGATATTCGTCCATCGATACGCTTCGGTCATTCCCGTTCGACAAAATCAAGCTCGATCGTTCGTTCATGAAAGAGGCCGAGCACGGCAAACAGGCTCGTGCGATCATCCGCGCGATGTTGACGCTTGGCAAAAGTCTTGAAATTCGCGTGCTGGCCGAGGGCGTGGAAACGATCGAGCAGCTCGACCTTCTGCGGCGCGAAGGCTGCGACGAGGCGCAAGGTTATTTTCTCGGCAGGCCCGCGCCTGTGTTGCAAGCGCTCAACCGTTCCCGCTCGGCGAACGAGCCGGAAACGATCCGCCTTGCTGGCTAGGTTTTGGCGCAACCGTCGCTGCTCGCGCGGTCAGACAGCGATGGCTGCTTCGGGCAAAGTCGATAGAAGATTATTCAATGTGGTCAACGTCGAATAATCCGCGACGCCATCGACCTGTTCGGGCCGAAAGTGGCGCTGAAACGCCGCGACCACATCCACTGTCTTGTTGTCATACCTGCCGGTGCGCGGAACGTCATAACCGTAACGCGCGAGGGCGTCCTGTAGCGCCATGACCTCATCGCCGCTTGCACCGAGCATTTTGTGTTCGCTGCGCACGATCGGCACGGGTTCGATCCAGTGTCCGACGCCGGAATTCGCGAGCAATCGCCATGGAAACTTTTCGCCGGGATCCTTCTTGCGGCCCGGCGCGACATCCGAATGTGCCAGAATTCGATGTGCCGGCACCTTGCGGCGAAGAATGATTCCCTTGCACAAAGTAATGACGGCCGCGACCTGCCGGATGGGGAAATCCGGATGTCCGAGATCGTGCCCGCGATTGACGATCTCGATGCCGATCGAGCGTGAGTTGATGTCGGCTTCAGACGCCCACGATGACGCGCCGGCATGCCACGCGCGCGCAGATTCCTGAACGCATTGAACAATGTTGCCGTCTTCCAGCACGACATAGTGTGCCGAAACATCCGTACCTGCAGTGCAGAGTCGCGAGATGGCCGCTGCGACGTCGGCCATGCCGGTATAGTGCAGCACGATCATGTCGGGCGCGGCAACATTCTTGCGCTCGCCAAAATTCGGCGACGGCGTGACGGAGGAGACAACCAGCGAATCGGGCTGGAAATTTCGGACGATAGGCAGCATGTCAGCAGAAACCCTTGGGAACGACGAGGGACGCTGACGCTTCGAATCAAGTCCAGCAGACGCAAACGATCCTGAACGATATGAACGCAACAACCGGGCGGGAGCAGGGCGCGCGCTCAGTGCCGAACTGGTATTGCCGGTTCCAAAGTCCGCGCGTTGCGTAGGCGTTTATCCGCCCAGCCCGCCTCGTCAAACTTGTGCCAGATTGTCAACCATTCCTTAACGATAAACGCCGCTACTGAAGGGTGAAGAGTCGCACCATGAATTGGGGACGGCTGCCGTTCCCATTGATGCGCAAAACCCTCGAAAAATCCGATGGCCGGCCACAAAATCACATGCGGGAACTCAAATTTGCGGCGTGTGATCGCGAGCGCCTCGGCGTTTCGGTCCATCTGGACGGTGCAGCGGGCGAGCCTGGGTTTGTTCGGCCGCGAATCCACGGACCACGCGGGGATGACCGGGTGGTACCCTGCTTTTTCCCATGCGAGGGGCTTTGATATGCCGCCCGAAGACGCCACCGTCCGCCATGTTCCGGTGCTCGGTTCCGAAGCGGTCGAGCATCTCGCGCCGCGCGACGGCGGCGTCTATGTCGATGCAACGTTCGGGGCGGGAGGTTACAGCCGCGCGATCCTGAAAGTTGCTGGTACGCGCGTCATCGGTATCGACCGCGACCGCAGCGCCATCGCTGGCGGCTTCGATCTGGTCGATGCGTCGGACGGACGCCTGACGCTGGTTGAAGATCGTTTTTCGAATCTCGAAGAGGTCTGCAAAACGCAAACCCTAAATCAGGTCGATGGCGTCGTGATGGATGTCGGCGTCTCGTCGATGCAGCTCGATCAGGCCGAGCGCGGTTTCTCTTTCCGGCTTAACGGCCCGCTCGACATGCGGATGGGCGGCGATGGTCCGAGCGCTGCCGATGTGATCGCACGCGCGTCAGAAACGGATCTGGCCAACATCATCTACATTTTCGGCGAGGAACGTCATTCGCGCGGTGTCGCACGCGCCATCGTCGCCGCGCGCAAGGAAGCGCCTATCACGACGACGCGTGCGCTGGCGGATATCGTGTCGCGTGCCGTGCGCGCCAAGCCCAATGAAATTCATCCCGCGACGCGGACGTTTCAGGCGCTTCGAATTTTCGTCAACGAGGAACTGGACGAATTGCACGCGGCGCTTGTCGCCGCTGAACGCATGTTGAAACCGGGCGGGCGGCTGGTCGTGGTCTCGTTCCATTCGCTCGAAGACCGTATCGTCAAGAATTTCATGAACGAGCGCGGCAAGCGCGGCGGCGGTTCGCGGCATCTACCGGAAACCGAACAATCCGACCCGAGCTTCGACATTCTCACCAAACGGCCCGTGGTCGCCGGCGACAACGAGATCGCCTCCAATCCACGGGCGCGCTCCGCAAAACTTCGGGCCGCTCAACGCACCGGTGCACCGGCATTGTCGGAGACGGCGTCGTTTGACTGGCCGCAACTGGCCGATGTGATGCGGGGGGCGTGACCGTGCGGATCGTGCATCTGTTCGTGATTTGCGCGCTGGTCTTTGCGGCGGCCTACGTCTATCGCATCAAGATGGAATCGACCGTGCGCACCGAACGCGTGCTGCAGCTTCGCGCTGACATTCGCGAACAGCGCGAAGCCATCGCCGGACTTCACGCGGAGTGGGCGAAACTTGAAACACCGAGCCGAATGCAGGATCTCGCCACGCGATATCTCTCGCTCAAGCAGGTCGAAGCAACGCAATACGATCAACTCAAGAACTTGCCGCCGCGTCCGCCGAATTTTATCAAGCCCGACGATCCGGATCCTATCGGCGCGATGATCGACACTACCGAGAACGATATCAACAAGGAAAATGTCACCGGGTCCGTGCCGCCGCCGGAGGGTCAACGGTGAGCGATGATGCGGCGCCTGCTGCCAAACCTATCCAGCGGCCGGCTGAATCATTGCGCAGCCGTTTGATTCGCACGCTGTTATATGGGCGCAACGTCGATCGATCTGCGAAGGCCCGCACCCGTATCGGCTTTGCGATCATCGCATTCGCGGCCGTCTATCTCATTATCGGCGGCCGCCTCGTATTATTTGCCGTCAACGGTGACAGCCACGGGACTCGCCGCACAGCTTCGCAAGATGCCATCGCCACGGCGCGACCGGATATCGTCGATCGCAATGGTGAAATCCTCGCGACGGACGTGAAATCGCCTTCGCTGTTCGGCGAGCCACGACGAATTATCGACAAGGACGAAGCCATCGAACTTCTGACCGCGACGCTACCAGACCTCGATGCCGGCGAAGTGCGCGACCGATTGTCGTCGCGCAAGGGATTCGTCTGGCTAAAGCGGGAAATCACACCGCAACAGCAGAAGGAAATTTACCGTCTCGGCATTCCCGGCATCGGCTTTCTGCGCGAAAACAAACGCGTTTATCCCAGCGGACCGGTGGTGTCGCATCTGATCGGCCATGTGAACATCGACAATCAGGGCATTGCGGGCATGGAGAAATGGCTCGACGGCACGGGCCTTGCCGATTTGCATCGTGCTGGCTTTGCGACCGATCGGTTGCAGAAGCCGGTGGAGCTTGCGGTCGATCTGCGCGTTGAGCATGCGCTCCGCAATGAACTTCTCAAGGCGAAGGAAAAATACAAGGCCAAGGCGGCCGCCGGTCTCGTTTCAAATGTGCGGACCGGCGAGATCGTCGCGATGGTTTCGGTGCCGGACTACGACCCCAACAATCCGCGCGAAGCCAATGACCCGACCCGGATCAACCGCCTGACGACCGGCGTTTACGAAATGGGATCGACCTTCAAGGCGCTGACGCTTGCAATGGCACTGGATTCCGGCAAAGCCAACCTCAACACGCAGTTCGATGCGCGCGCATCTTTGCGCTACGGCAAATTTTCTATTGGCGATTCCCATCCGCTTGGCCGCAACATTTCGCTCTCCGAGGTTTTCACTTATTCCTCGAACATCGGCGCAGCGCGCATCGCGTTGTCGCAAGGTGTCGAGGCGCATAAGGCTTTTTTGAAGAAGCTCGGTCAGCTGGATCGGCTGCGCACCGAATTGCCGGAAAGTGCCGAGCCCATCGTGCCAAAACATTGGGGCGAGCTAAACACAGTCACCATCGCTTTCGGTCACGGCCTGTCGGTCGCCCCGCTCCAGGCGGTTATGGGTATCAATGCCGTCATCAACGGCGGTTATCTTATTCCGCCGACGTTCCTTCGGCGCAGCGAGGCCGACGCCATGAAGCTCGCAACGCGGGTCGTCAAGCCCGAGACCAGCGACAAGATGCGCTATCTGATGCGGCTCAATGCCGAGATCGGCACCGCGAAGCAGGCCAATGTGGAAGGCTATTATGTCGGCGGCAAAACCGGCACATCCGAAAAAGTCGTCAACGGCCACTATGCCAAAAAGCTGGTTCTGAATTCCTTCACCGCGATTATGCCGGCGGATAATCCAAAGTACCAATTGCTCGTCATGCTGGACGAACCGCAAGCGCTTCCGGAAACCCATGGCTTTATTACGTCCGGTTGGAACGCCGTTCCGACCGGTGCCAAGGTGATCGAGCGTATCGCGCCGTTGCTGGGAATTATGCCCCGGTTTGACCTGCCGCCGTCCGACCGCCTTATTCTTGCGACATCGAGGGAGAACCGGTAAGCGCATCGAAATCCCGCGCTTTCGAACTGGGACGACATGAAACTGGGCGACCTATTCAGTGGCGACGCCTTGGTGGACGCGCAGCATGCCGCTGTGGCGGTCACGGGCCTCGCCGTGGACAGCCGAACAGTAAAATCAGGCGATGTTTTCTTTGCGCTCGCGGGTGCCAAGACCGACGGCGCGAGGTTCGTCGATCAGGCAATCGCAGCGGGAGCTGCGGTCATCGTCGCGGATTGCGTTCCGCAAAACGATACCCGCGCGGCTTTCGTCGTTTCATCCAATCCGCGAAGAACGCTGGCGCTGGCTGCAGCAAGATTTTACCCGCGACAACCTCAAACCATCGCGGCTGTCACTGGCACGAGCGGCAAGACATCGGTGACCGCCTTCACGCGACAGATATGGGAGCGGCTTGGTTTTAAGTCGGCAAGCATCGGCACCATCGGCCTGGTGTCGCCGAAGCGCACGATTTACGGCTCGTTGACGACACCTGACCCCATTACCCTTCATCGTTCGCTCGATGAATTGACGGGCGAGGGCGTCACGCATCTGGCGCTCGAAGCATCGTCGCATGGGCTCGACCAGTTTCGCCTCGATGGCGTGCGCGTGAGCGCCGGTGCCTTCACCAATCTGTCGCGCGATCACATGGATTATCATCCCAGCGTCGAACACTATCTCGGTGCGAAGCTGCGGCTGTTTACCGATCTAATTGTCGACGGTGGCGCAGCAGTCATCGACGCAGATCATGAACATTCCGACGCGGTGATCGGCGCTGCGCGCGCACGGAAACTTAAGCTCGCCACCGTTGGCCGCAAAGGCGATACGATTAAACTCGTCGATGCAGCCATTGATGGTTTCGCACAGTTATTGACAATTCAACACGATGGCCGCCGGCGTCAGTTGCGGTTGCCGCTGGTCGGCGAATTCCAGATCGAGAACGCGCTGGTCGCGGCGGGACTGGCTATCGCAACCGGCAGTGCCGCCGAGCGCGTGTTTGCGGCCGTCGAGAAACTGGAAGGCGCTCCGGGTCGTCTCGATCTTGTAGGTGAGCGCAACGGCGCGCCGATATTCGTTGATTACGCGCACAAGCCCGACGCATTGGCGAAGGCGCTTGACGCCTTGCGTCATTATGCAAAGCGCAAGCTCGTGGTCGTATTCGGTGCCGGTGGCGACCGCGATACTGGCAAACGCGCTCTGATGGGCGACATCGCGGCAAGTAAAGCCGACACGATTATTGTCACCGACGACAATCCCCGCTCGGAGGATCCTGCATCCATCCGCTCCGCCATCATGGCGACGGCGATGGGTGCCAAGGAAATCGGTGATCGCTCAGAGGCGATCCGCGCTGCCATCGCTGGATTGCAAATAGGAGACGCGCTCCTGATTGCCGGCAAGGGCCATGAGACAGGGCAGATCGTGGGAGATAAAGTCCTGCCGTTCAGCGATCATGAAGCGGCCGCAGCGGCACTCGCGGAGCATGCCGCATGAGTGCGCTTTGGAAGACGTCTGCGATGGCGGAGGCGATGCGCGCGGAGCGTCATGGCGCGCTTCCAGAAAACATCGGCGGGATATCCATCGACAGCCGCACATTGAGTCCGGGTGAAGCGTATTTCGCCATCAGGGGCGACGTGCATGACGGACATGATTTCGTCGAAGCGGCGTTAAACAATGGCGCTGCAGTTGCGGTGATCGCAAAATCGCATCGCGCTAAATTTTTTGCCGACGCACGATTGCTGATCGTCGATGACGTGCTTGCTGCGCTGGTCGATCTCGCAAAAGTATCGCGTGAGAGGATTGGCGGAAAAGTCATCGCGGTCACCGGCTCGGTCGGCAAGACATCGACCAAGGAGGCATTGCGCGCGGTGTTCGCCCGCCAGGGTGAGACCCACGCATCCGCTGCGTCATTCAACAATCATTGGGGCGTGCCGCTATCGTTGACGCGCTGTCCTGCATCGACGCGGTTTGCGATTTTCGAGATCGGCATGAATCATGCCGGCGAGATCGAGCCTTTGGTGAAAATGGTGCGGCCGCATGTCGCTATCGTCACGACGGTCGAGCCGGTGCATCTGGAATTTTTCTCCGGCGTGGAAGCGATAGCGGATGCCAAGGCGGAAATATTCTCCGGATTGGAGCCGGGCGGCATAGCCGTGTTGAACATCGACAACGCGCAATTCTCCCGGCTGAAGCAGCGCGCGGAAAAGCTGAGTATCTCGCGCGTGGTGTCGTTCGGCGCAAATGCGAAGGCCGATGCTCGGCTGATCGATGTGTCGCTGCATTCGACCTGTTCAACTGTGCGCGCCAGTATCCTC
>JBBRGE010000040.1:0-10009 GCA_038241045.1 Hyphomicrobiales bacterium
CCGGCAGCGGCTTGGAATCGACCGACCCCTTGTCCTGCGCGAACGACGAGACACTTGTCAGCAAAGCAAAAAGGAAAATCAAAAGGTGAGGGATCATATGACGGCTCAGGACGCTGCGATTCGGGCTTCTTGTTAAGGATGCGTTAGTCATAACTTCTACTGACGAAAATTGCCGCGCAACGCAAATCAAAGGCTCGTTTGTTGTGCAATTCGAAGGCAGTGCTCGCGACGTTATCAGATGACATACGCACAGGTAATTCGAACCTTTGAAATCAACGGCTTTTTGAACGTCGCAATGGTTCCTCATTCACGCGGTGCGCCTTCAAAACGGGCATGCGTGTAGACTTCCGGCCGCGCCGTGCATCGCCGAAAGTCGAACCCGCTCCAAGGGATACCGTTTTTTCAGACACTTGTACGAAAACATCCCGTGCAGAATGCAAGGGACGCGTGACGATGCCGACGGATCGGCCAAAACCAAAACACAAGATCAGCACGGACGTGAAGGCCAAGGCGAAACCAGCGGTTCGTCACGCCAATGCTGCGCCGAAATTGCAACTGAAAGGCCGCAAGGCCGCGGCTGTGATCGGCGAGATCGTGCGCACGCGCGCCGAAGCCGAAGCTGCAATTGCGGACGCGCAAAAATCCAACGACCGGCTGCGCGAGGCGATCGATATCCTGCCGCAGGGCATCGTGTTCCTCGATTCCGAGGGTCGCTATATTCTGTGCAACAAGAAATATTCCGAGATCTACACCAAGAGCGCTGATCTGTTTCAGCCTGGTGCGTATCTGAAGGATACGCTGCGCATCGGCGTCGAGCGCGGCGACTATCCCGAATCCGAAGGCCGCGAGGAGGAATGGATCGCCGAGCGTCTGGCCAGGCTGAACCGGCCCGGCGAGCGCCATGAGCAGACCTTGTCGGATGGCCGCGTCATTCTGATCGAGGAACGTCTCACCGGCGACGGCGGCGTGATCGGGCTTCGCGTCGATATCACCGAGTTGAAACAGCGCGAGGCGTCGTTCCGACTGCTGTTCGACGGCAATCCGGTGCCGATGATCGTTTGCTCGCAAGACGACGAGCGCATTCTCAGCGTCAACGATGCGGCGATTGCGCATTACGGCTACGCACCCGCGGATTTCAAAAAGCTGAAAATCTCGCATGTGCAGGCTTTTGAGTCCGAGGCACCGTGGACCGGCGACCAGACCACCGAGGAGCGTGTCGCGCGGACCTGGAAACACATCAAGGCCGACGGCTCCTTGATCGACGTTGCGATTTACTCGCGGCATCTGACGTTCGACGACAAGCCCGCAGTACTGCTGGCGTTGATGGACATCACCGAGCGCAAGCGCGCCGAGCAGCGGCTGGCCTTCATGGCGCAGCATGACGGGCTGACCGGATTGCCGAACCGCATGTTGTTGCGTCAGAAACTTGACGAGTTGCTCGTCAGCACGCGCCGCACAGGCGACAAGCTGGCGGTGTTGTTCATCGATCTCGACAACTTCAAAGCCATCAACGATACACTCGGTCACGCCATCGGGGATAAGCTTCTGCGCGGCGTCACCAAGCGGTTGAAATCGTCGCTGCGTGAAGAAGATTCCGTCGCGCGGCTGGGTTCGGACGAATTCGCGGTTGTCCAGGCTGGTATCCAGCGTCCCGAAGATATCGCGTTTCTGGCGCGCCGCCTGATCGATGCCGTCAGCGAGCCTTATCTGTTTGACGGTCACACCATCGTCAGCGGCGCCAGCATCGGCATCGCGATTGCGCCGGGCGACGGCGACGACGCGGAAAAACTTCTCAAGAACGCCGACATGGCGCTGTCGCGCGCCAAATCCGAGGGCAACGGCACTTTCTCGTTCTTCGAATCCGAAATGGATGCGCGCGCGCAGACCCGTCGCCGCATTGAAATCGATTTGCGCGACGCCATCGAGAACAGCTTTCTGCAGCCTTATTATCAACCGCTGATCGATCTCAAATCGGGACTCATCACCGGTTTCGAGGCGCTGGTGCGCTGGCCACATCCGGAACGCGGCATGATTCCGCCCGGCGATTTCATTCCGGTTGCCGAAGAAACCGGCCTCATCAACGCGGTGGGCGGATTGATGCTGCGCCGCGCCTGCATGGACGCCGCGAAATGGCCGGATGAGGTGCGGGTCGCGGTCAACCTGTCGCCGTTGCAATTCCGCACTGGCAATCTGCTGTCGGTCGTGATGGACACGCTCAAGCATTCGGGACTGCCACCGAAACGCCTCGAACTCGAGATCACCGAGACGCTGCTGCTCGATAAGAGCGATCAGGTGCTGGCCACGCTGCATGCGTTGCGCGCGCTTGGCGTGCGGATTTCGATGGACGATTTCGGAACCGGATACTCGTCGTTGAGCTACCTGCGAAGTTTTCCGTTCGACAAAATCAAGATCGACCAATCGTTCGTGCGAGATCTGGATTCCAATCATGGCGGACAGGCGATCGTGCGCTCGATCATCAGTCTCGGCAAAGGTCTCGGCGTGACGATCACGGCCGAAGGTGTCGAGACCGAAGCCGAACTGAGTTGCCTTCGCGCCGAGGGCTGTCACGAGGGACAAGGCTTCCTGTTTAGCCGCGCGCGGCCCAATGGCGACATCGTCAAGCTGCTCGAAGCGCAGCGCGGCATGCATGCGCAAGACGGCGACGCGCTCGTCGCGTAACGGCTTATTCCGATTCCCGATTGCGTGAGGCGTGATGCGACATCCGCTTCACCAAGGGCGCGGACGACCCCACTCCAATTTTTCCCGTTTGCATTTCTCCGCGAGAAGAAATGGAGCGCCGGGAGGCGCCAGGGGTTTGCGAGACCCCATGTGACAGACCTTTGCGAGAGGTCCGTCCGCGTGCCTTTACAGGCGGGATTGCGAGTCCTGCTTGCGAGGCGCGCGCGTTACGACATCGACGGGGTTGCGACGCCCACCGCGCGAACGCTGCGCCTCCCGGCGCTCCACGTGCCGCTCTCGATGAAGAGAGTGGCGGTGGGTCACTCTCACCGCGTCATGAGCGCGGGGAGGGTGAAAAGAGAGATAGGAATATAGTCCAGCTAAATGAAATGTCAAGGGCGCGGCGTTCGGCACGGTCGCATCATTGGCTGCAGGCTCGGCGGAAATTTTTCAACTATCCACCTTCAGCGCGGCAATAAAAGCTTCCTGCGGAATGTCGACCTTGCCGAACTGCCGCATTTTCTTTTTGCCTTCCTTCTGCTTCTCCAGAAGTTTGCGCTTGCGCGAAATATCGCCGCCGTAACATTTCGCGGTGACGTCCTTGCGAAGTGCGCGCACCGTTTCGCGCGCGATGATCTTGCCGCCGATCGCCGCCTGAATCGGAATCACGAACATATGCGGCGGGATCAGCTCCTTCATCTTCTCCACTATGGCGCGGCCACGGCCTTCCGCGCGAGTGCGATGAACCAGCATCGAGAGCGCATCGTCCGGCTCGTTGTTGTCGAGGATCTGCATTTTCACCAGATCGGCCGGCTTGTAGTCGGTGAGGTGATAGTCGAACGACGCGTAGCCTTTTGAAACCGACTTCAGGCGATCGTAGAAATCGAACACCACTTCGTTGAGCGGCAGCTCGTATTTCACCATCGCGCGAGAGCCGACATAAGTCAGCTCTTTCTGGTTGCCGCGCCGCTCCTGACATAATTTGAGGACGCTGCCGAGATAATCGTCCGGCGTGAGAATCGTCGCCTCGATCCACGGCTCGTTGATTTCCTTGATCCGCGTTACCTCTGGCATGTCGATCGGATTGTGAATCTCGATCTCGCTGCCGTCGTTGAGATGCATCTTGTAGATCACACTCGGCGCGGTCGCGATCAAATTGAGATTGAACTCGCGCGACAATCGCTCCTGAATGATTTCCAGATGCAGCAGGCCGAGGAACCCACAACGAAAACCGAAGCCGAGCGCGGCGCTGGTTTCCATCTCGAACGAGAAGCTTGCATCGTTCAAACGTAACTTGCCCATCGCGGCGCGCAGCGTCTCGAAATCATCCGCATCGACCGGAAACAATCCGCAGAACACGACAGGAATTGCGGGCTTGAAGCCCGGCAGCATTTGCGTGACCGGCTTCTTATCGTCGGTGATGGTATCGCCGACGCGTGTGTCTGCGACTTCTTTGATGGCCGCTGTGATGAAACCGATTTCGCCGGGCCCGAGCTCATCCACCTGCGTCATCTTTGGCGTAAAGAACCCCACGCGCTCGACATCGTAGGCCGCGTTGGTGCCCATCATCCGAATGCGTAAATTTTTCTTCATCACGCCATCGACGACGCGAATGAGGACGACCACGCCGAGATAGACGTCGTACCAGCTATCAACCAGCAGCGCTTTCAGCGTCGCCTCGCGGTCGCCCTTCGGCGGCGGCAGGCGCGTAACAACGGCTTCCAGCACATCAGGAATGCCGATGCCCGTTTTCGCGGAGATCATCACGGCTTCAGACGCGTCGATGCCGATCACATCCTCGATCTGTTTACGGACCTGTTCGGGTTCAGCGGCCGGAAGATCGATCTTGTTCAACACGGGAACGATTTCGAGCCCTGCATCGAGCGCGTGATAGACGTTGGCGAGCGTCTGCGCTTCGACGCCCTGCGACGCATCGACCACCAACAGGGCACCTTCGCACGCGGCGAGCGAGCGCGAGACTTCGTAGGCGAAGTCGACATGGCCCGGCGTGTCCATCAGATTGAAAATGTAATCCTTGCCGTCCTTGGCTTTGTAATTGAGCCGCACGGTCTGCGCTTTGATCGTGATGCCGCGCTCGCGTTCGATGTCCATCGAATCGAGCACCTGCTCCTTCATCTCGCGCAGCTCCAGCCCGCCGGTCGATTGAATCAGCCGGTCGGCGAGCGTCGATTTTCCATGGTCGATATGCGCGACGATGGAGAAGTTGCGGATGTTGGAAATGGGGATCGTGCCCCCCTTCCGAAGTTCGTCAGACATCGCTGCGGCCTCTATACGAACTTCGAAAGGAAAGGGGCACGATTGACTCCATAACTTCCAGCGCCGCTTTCGATTTGACGTTCCTATAAAGAATTTGCGGCAACGACTGTAGGAACTTCAAATCGTCGGCGCTGGGTGCCATGCGCGCGGGATAGCATTCACACTTGCGTGCGGCAACCATCTTGGAACACGCCGAGGCCATACTTCCCCCGAAATGGCGCGCATTTCTTGTTGCCCGCGATGCTTTTGCGCTGATAGCTGTGCGTGACGATTTTTCTGCCAGTTCGGAGACGGTTCGCCGCCATGTCCAATGCTCCATCCGCCACTGCGGGCCGACGCTCGAAGAAAAATCCAGGGCCGCGCACCGGCTTGAGGTCGCGCCATAAAGCGCGGCTGCGTCACGTTCCGGTGACGCGGCGTTTGGCGGCGTGGATCGCAGCCGTCGCGCATGACGCCAACACCAGTCAGAATTTCGTCATCGGCTTTGCAGTTCTGCATGCCGTGCTCTGGACCATGATCCTGACTGCGCTGAAGGGCGCACAGGATGTCCACATGGATGTCGCGGAGGCTTATGCGTGGGGCCAGAAATTTCTACTCGGTTACGGCAAGCATCCGCCGCTGGCCGGCTGGATCGCGGGCGTCTGGTTCAAAATATTTCCCGTCACCGATTGGGCGACCTATGCGCTGGCGATGACGGTGCTGGGATTTGGATTGGTGATCTGCTGGCACATCGCCATTCGCGTCGTTGATCATCGCCGCGCGATGTTCACCGCCGCAATGCTGGCGCTCTATCCGGTCTTCAATTTCAAGGGCTTCAAATATAATCCAGATCTGTTGCAGCTCGTGACGTTGCCGCTGTTCGTGCTTGCTTATCTCAATGCGTTCGAAAAGCGCTCCTGGCGTTCTGGAATCTTGCTCGGTCTAGCGGCGGCGCTCGCGCTGATGACCAAATACTGGGTGCTGACCATGATCGGCGCTGCCGGTTTGGCGGCGCTCATGCATCCGCAACGCATGAAATTTCTCGTCTCACCCGCGCCGTGGATCGCGATAGTAGCATGCGCGGTGGCGACGCTGCCGCATCTATGGTGGCTCAAGCAGAGCGATTTCCTGCCGCTGATTTATGCGGGCGATGTATACGGCGCGCGGACCTTTGGTGAGACGCTGCGGCTGGTGCTGATTTATCTCCTGCACAATCTGTGGCTGCTGCTGATCCCGATTGCGTTTGCGGCCGTCGCGCTGGCGTGGAAGCTGCAATGGTGGAAGTCGCTCAAGCGGCGCGGAATTTTTCGCGAATTCTTCGCCTCGGTCAGACGTCCGTGGGCGCGCGGGCCGAATCCCGGCGGGCATCTGAATGAAGCGCGCCACATCTGGATGATTCAAATCATCGTCGGCATCGTGCCTGCCATCGCCGGATTGTGCTTCGGCGTCTACATGAAAACCGATTGGGGCCTGTCGCTGTATTTTCTGGTGCCCCTGGCGCTGATCGCAATTCCGCAGTTGCGGATGACCCAGATGGCGCTGATCCGGCTGATGTTCATGTGGCTGGTGTTTACGCTGGTGATGCTGGTGATTGCGCCAATTGTGGCGGCCCAAACCGTGCGGCGCGACGGCGCGCCCGGCACCGCGTTCTCACCGCGTTCCGAATTCGCCATGCAGCTGACGGAAGCCTGGCGCGCGCGGTTCAACACCCCATGGGCAGTCATTGCTGGCACTACGGAAGTCGGCGAACCCGTGACGTTCTACAGTCCCGATCATCCGGCGCCGTTTACGCCGGGTGAAATCTGGTCGTCGGGTCTGACAAGTTTCGAGGAGGCGACCCGGCTCGGCTTTATCGGCGCGTGCGACACCAGCGACAATCGTTTGCCGGAATGCGAGAAGTGGATGAACGAGAATGCGCCGAATGCCGAGCGTCTCGATCTGACCTCGCGGCGATATTTTCACGGCCGTGCGGGTCCGGCGGTGAAATGGAAAATCTGGATCAAGGCACCGGCTGAAAAAGCGGGATAGGCCTTCTAGGTGCCCGCGTCTTCCTCGCCGAATTTTTTGGCGACAAGTTCTGTAATCGCATCGAGTGCGGCCTGTGCTTCCGGTCCCGTCGCCGACACCATGATGGTGGTGCCGATGCCGGCCGACAGCATCATCAGTCCCATGATCGAGGTGCCGCCGACGCTTTCACCGTTGCGCGTCACGGTCAGCTCCGCGTCGAACTTTTCCGCCATCTGGACGAATTTGGCGGACGCCCGCGCATGCAGGCCACGCTTATTGATGATGGGAAGTTCACGAACCAGAGGAGCGTCCGCAGGGCTCATTTTCCGGCGAGAACCCGGCTGGCGATGGTGACATATTTGCGGCCGGCTTCCTGAGCCGCCGCAATCGCATCCGGCAATGGCTTGTCGTCGCGCACCTTCGCGAGCTTCACCAGCATCGGCAAATTGATGCCGGCCAAAACCTCGACCTTCGGACGGCTCATGCAGGAGATTGCGAGATTGGAAGGGGTGCCACCGAACATGTCGGTCAGGATAGCGACGCCGTCACCAGTATCGACGCGCTTGACCGCTTCGATGATGTCGCTGCGGCACAGGTCCGCATCGTCCTCGGCGCCGATGGTGATCGACTCGATCTGCTTTTGTGGACCCATCACATGCTCGAGCGCCGCCTTGAATTCGTCGGCAAGACGTCCGTGGGTCACCAGTACTAAACCAATCATCGAACACTCCTCGCGGGCGCTTTTGGTGCGCCGCACGAACGGGCGACATGTTGACCATCCGGAGCCCCGGCACAAGGGGGGAAGATGCCGCGTACCCCCTGAAATCATTGAGGGCGTGTGGTCCGGTCCGGTGGTGAGTATGAGGCCTATATGGTTACCAAAGCACCTTGGGCAATCAGAGGTACGGCTCAGTTCGCCTTTGGAACGTTAAGTTGTCGTAAGAAAGCCTACGACCAAAGGCAGGGGGTCATGGCCGCTGGCGACCGCAATTCGTGGCAATTCCAGCCCCGACAGGGTTGTTTTCAGCGCTTTGGCGGGCGGCAGGCGCTCTGCGTCAGAGGCTGCGAGATCGACGACGAGGCCGACCCTGCCGCTGTCAGCCACCTCGCAATGCCTCACGCCGAGCCCGTAAATTTCGATCATACCGGCCAGTTCCGGCACGCTCTGCGCATGCACGCCGTTGTCTCTCAGCGAAAGAATAAGACGGTCGTCGCCGATCAACGTCGTTGCGGGAATTTGACCTGAGCGTCCTGCGAGGATCAGGGTGAAGGCCAATCGCGATTTTCCGGAGCCGGACGGTCCTCTGATGAGGACAGCGCAATCGCCCACCAGCACGGCTGATGCGTGAATGCTCGCGTTGTCTTTGGAAATCATATCGCGGGGAGCCGCACCACAAAACGCGCGCCTGCGATTCGCGCGTCGCCCTCGGCGTCGATCGGGCCGGAGCGATTTTCTGCCCAGATACGGCCGCCATGCGCCTCGACGATCTGCTTGGAGATCGACAATCCCAAACCGGAATTCTGGCCGAAGCCCTGGTCGGGTCTGTCGGTATAGAAGCGCTCGAAGATTTTCTCCAGCGCGCCGGGACGAATGCCCGCGCCGCTATCTTCTACGAGAATTTCGATCTCTTTGCGCACGCGCCGGCAAGTTAAGCGCACCGTGCTGTTCGGCGGCGAGAACGATTGCGCGTTGGCAAGAAGATTGGAAATGATTTGCCCGAGCCGCGAATCATGTCCCGGCACCGAAAAAGCATCGGACGGATTGCCCTCGAAGTGCACTTCGACATTCACATCGGTGCCGTGCTGCGTTTCATTGGCAACCGATGTCAGGGTTTCAAGCAGCCGCCGCAAATTGACAGGCTCGGCATCCTGCCGCTGCAACTCTGCGTCGAGTCGGCTGGCATCCGAGATATCGGTAATCAGCCGGTCGAGCCTGCGCACATCGTGTTCGATGACGGCCAGAAGCCGCGAGCGGCTGTCGTCGGATTTGGCAAGCGGCAGTGTCTCCACCGCCGAGCGCATCGAGGTCAGCGGATTTTTCAATTCATGCGCGACGTCGGCGGCGAAGCGCTCGATGCCTTCGATCCGGTTATACAGCGCGTCGGTCATGTCGCGCAGCGCGCGCGACAGATGGCCGATTTCATCGCCCCGCGATGAGAAGTCGGGAATTTCCACGCGGGTCTTGATGCGGCGGCGGACGCGCTCGGCTGAGTCGGCGAGACGGCTCACGGGTCCGGCAATGGTATTTGCGAGGAATAGCGACAGCAGGATCATCACGACGGCGGCGATGCCGAACACTTTCAGAATCGCAAGCCGTTCCGCAGTCACCATCTGGTCGATGTCGTCGCCCTGCGTCGAGAGCATCAGCGCGCCATGCACGGCGCGAAACCGCTGCACCGGCACCGAGACCGAGACGATGACTTCGCCGCGGTCGTTGATCCGCACCATGCTGGCCTTCTTGCCGTCGAGCGCCTCCTTAACTTCCTGATAGCCGTTGCCGTTTTCCGGACCGAGTTCGCGATACAGCGGCAGATCGCCGCGATTGAGCCAGGTGCGGAATGCGATCATCGCGCGCTCCGCGATGCCGGGCTTTTCCGTCGGCGGCGACAGTTCGAAGCGAATCACGTCGCCGCGCCCGTAAAGATTGCGGCTGTCGAGCGTGAGCACGCCGTCGCGGTCATAAATTCGCGCGCGTGTCTTGGTCGGTGAGATCAGCCGCCGCAGCACAGGTGCGACGCGTTCAGGATTGATCGGAAAGTCGAGGCCCGACAATGCGTCGTCGTTTGGGCCGTAACTTTCGCCGGGCTTGAGATCGAGCAGGCGATCCGGATCGACCGTGATGGCGTTAGTCTCGACAGTGGCGGATGCCGCGATGGCGCCGGAGATGATTTCGGCCTGCACCAGAAGGCTCTGCGCGCGGGCGTCGATCAGGCCGGCGCGAAACTGCGACAGATAGAGAATGCCGATGACGAGTGCGAGCAGTCCGACCAGATTGAGAAAGACGATGCGGCGCGTCAGGCTCGAGAATGTCAGCGCCGAGAAATAGCGCCCGATCCGCTTGAGCAGA
>JBBRGE010000041.1:0-9994 GCA_038241045.1 Hyphomicrobiales bacterium
CCTTGATGGCGAATTGCACGTTCATCAGACCGACCACATCGAGGCCGAGTGCAAGTTCGCGCGTCTGGCGTTCAAGTTCGGCGATCATCGCAGCGTCGAGCGAATGCGGCGGCAGCGAACACGCCGAGTCGCCAGAGTGAATGCCGGCCTCCTCAATATGCTCCATAATGCCAACGATAAAAGTATCCTTGCCGTCGCACAGGCAATCGACATCGATCTCGGTCGCGTCTGACAGATAGCGATCGAACAGCAGTGGGTTCTTGCCCAATACCGTATTGATCTGGCCGGTTTTGTCGTTGGGATAACGCGCTTTGACATCGGCTGGTACCAGCTCCGGCAGCGTGCCGAGCAGATAGTCGCCGAGTTGACTTTCCTCGCGGATGATCTGCATCGCGCGGCCGCCAAGCACATAGGATGGTCGCACGACCAGCGGCAGACCGAGATCGGCGGCAACGAGCCGCGCCTGCTCGACCGAATAGGCGATGCCGTTTTTCGGCTGCTTGAGACGAAGCTTGTCCAATACGCGTTTGAAGCGGTCGCGGTCTTCGGCGAGATCGATAGCGTCCGGCGAGGTGCCCAAAATAGGAACGTTGGCTTCTTCCAGCGCACGCGCCAGCTTCAGCGGTGTCTGGCCGCCGAATTGAACGATCACGCCGTGAAGTTTGCCGTTACTGCGCTCGGTGTCGATGATTTCCAAAACGTCTTCAGCGGTGAGCGGTTCAAAATAGAGGCGATCTGCGGTGTCGTAGTCGGTCGAAACTGTTTCCGGATTGCAGTTGATCATGATGGTCTCGAAGCCGGCGTCGTGCAGCGCGAAGCAGGCATGACAGCAGCAATAGTCGAACTCGATGCCTTGGCCGATGCGATTAGGGCCGCCGCCGAGAATGATGACCTTGTTTTTATCCGACGGTGCGCTCTCGTCCATCACGGGGCCCGCGAACGGCGCCTCATAGGTCGAATACATATAGGCGGTGGGCGATGCGAACTCGGCGGCGCAGGTATCAATGCGCTTAAATACGGGACGCACGTTCATCGTTCGCCGCAGCGATTTCACCTCGGCTTCGGTATTGCCAGCCAGCACCGCAAGCCGCGCATCCGAAAATCCCATTGCCTTCAGCGTACGCATAGCGTGCGCATTTCCCGGCAGGCCGTGAGTCTTGATCTTGCTTTCCATCTCGACGATGCCGCGCATCTCGGCGAGAAACCACGGATCGATTTTGCACGATGTGAAAATCTCGTCGTTGGTCCAGCCGAGCCGCATCGCCTGCGCAACCTGCAGCAGACGGTCCGGCGTCGGGGTGCCCAATGCAGCGCGGACCGCGTTCTTGTCGTCGCTCTGGCCGAGGCCTTCGATTTCGATTTCGTCCAGACCCGTGAGGCCTGTTTCCAAACCGCGCAGCGCTTTTTGCAGCGACTCCCGAAAGGTGCGTCCGATGGCCATCACTTCGCCGACCGACTTCATCGACGTGGTCAGCGTGTGGCTCGCACCGGGAAATTTCTCGAACGCAAAGCGCGGAATTTTCGTCACAACATAGTCGATGGTCGGTTCGAACGACGCAGGCGTCGCGCCGCCTGTAATGTCGTTGGCAATTTCATCCAGCGTATAACCGACAGCGAGTTTTGCGGCGACCTTGGCAATTGGGAAACCCGTGGCTTTTGAGGCCAGCGCAGACGACCGCGACACGCGCGGATTCATCTCGATAACGACCATGCGCCCATCGGCAGGGTTCACGCCGAACTGCACGTTCGATCCGCCGGTCTCGACGCCGATCTCGCGCAGCACCGCCAATGAGGCGTCGCGCATGATCTGATATTCTTTGTCGGTAAGGGTGAGGGCAGGGGCGACGGTGATGGAGTCACCAGTGTGCACGCCCATCGGGTCGATGTTTTCGATCGAGCAGACGATGATGCAGTTGTCCTTCTTGTCGCGGACAACCTCCATTTCGAATTCTTTCCAGCCCAGCACTGACTCCTCGATCAGCACTTCGTCGGTCGGCGAGGCGTCGATGCCGCGCTCCACGATCTCGATGAACTCGGCCTTGGTGTACGCAATGCCGCCGCCGGTGCCGCCCATCGTGAATGAAGGCCGTATGATCGCGGGCAGGCCAATGTCGTCGAGCGCGCGCAGCGCGTCGGGCAAATTTTTGGTCTGGATCGAGCGCGGCGTCTCGAGACCGATTTTCGTCATCGCCTCGCGAAAGCGACCGCGATCTTCTGCCTTGTCGATAGCGTCCGCAGTGGCGCCGATCATCTCGACTTTGAATTTTTCGAGTGTGCCCTGCTTGCGCAGCGACAGCGCACAGTTCAACGCGGTCTGTCCACCCATCGTCGGCAGCAAGGCGAAGCCCTTCGAAAAGTCGCCGCGCTCCTTCTCAATGATCTTGGCGACGATTTCCGGCGTGATTGGCTCGATGTAAGTCGCATCTGCCAATTCCGGATCGGTCATGATGGTGGCCGGATTGGAATTAACGAGGACGATGCGATAGCCCTCTTCGCGCAGCGTCTTGACGGCCTGAGTGCCGGAATAGTCGAATTCGCAGGCCTGACCGATCACGATGGGGCCGGCACCGATGATGAGGATCGTCGAAATGTCGTTACGTTTGGGCATCAAGTCTCACGGCAGAAAGACGGGCAGATGGAATTGGGCATAAAAAAAGGGCGCGCGCCTCGCGCGTCCCCTGAAACACTTGCGTGAGGTGTCCCTCCCGCGCGCCGTGTCTTTAGACCAGATTACGCAGGCGCGAAAGGGCCTTCAAGACCCTCATCAACCGGCATGTTTGGCGTAAATCGGGATCTTTGGCCCAATTTTGTACATCGTGCTGTCGTCGCATCTGGCGAAACAAAAGCGGGTTCCGAACGAACTAATGAGGGGCTGTTTCAAAACTGGAGTTTTCCCATGGTCAATCTCAAGCAAATCGTCACGGCGGGCTTCGCATTTTTCGGCTGCGCCGGATTTGCCCACGCTGCAGACGATCTGGTAACGAAACGCAGCGTACATCCGTTCGCACAGACGCTGGATCGGCTGGAAATGGCGGCCAAGTCGAACGGTCTGGTCGTGTTCACCCGAATCGACCATGCCGCCGCCGCCAAGGCCGCAGGGCTCGATATGCCGCCGGCGACATTGCTGATCGTCGGAAATCCGAAAGCGGGAACGCCGCAATTTCTCGAGCATCCGACGCTCGCGATCGATCTGCCGCTGAAAATGCTGGTATGGCAAAACAAGGCCGGTGAAGTGTCGGTCAGCTACAACAATGCTTCATTCACGTCCGCCACCCTGAAACGCCACGGTTTCGATGCGTCAAGCGAAAAGGCGGTAAACGGCGCCAAGGCCGTTGAGAACAAGCTCGCCATGATTGCCGATGAAGCGGTGAAATAGCGTCGCCGCAATAATTTCGGAAAAGAAAATTGGAGGCCCGGCCTGGATTTGAACCAGGATAAAAAAACTTTGCACAGTTTCCGCGTCGACGCTTCCGCCACCGGGCCACACACAGGATTACCCAGTCGTTACGTAGTGTCCACGAGGAGCTGGGTTTAACCTTAACGGTGCGAAGCTAGTTTCGCGTCGCGGCGAACGTCATACGCGCGGGATTGTGTCCGACATTCTTCGGCGCGCGCGCGGCTGAGAATCCAGCCGCCTCCAGTTTTGCCGTCACGTCGGCTTCGCTGTAGCGCTGCAGACCGATGGTTTGGCGCAACTGCCAGTAGTCGGACAGCGCAGTGCGGGCGAGCCCCCAGAACGCATCGATGACGAAACCATTGCGCGCCGCAAGACTCAGCAGCGCGATCACGTCGGTTGCGGCGCCGACATCGGGACGCAGGATATCGCCGAGAATGAATTTTCCCCCAGGCTTCAACAAACGGCGCAGCGACGCGAATGTGGTGTTGAGATCGTCGGGCGTCATGTACTGCGCAACCGAGATCATTACGGCGAGATCGACGGATGCGTCGGGCAACTCGCTTAATTCATCAAGCGAGCGGACCGAAATTTTGGGGTTCGATGCAAACCTCGCGATCAGCCGGCCGCGCACGCCGGGCGCGGGCTCAGCCAGAATGAGTTTTCCGCACGCCGTTGCAACGTCTGCGGCCGAAAGCGCCTCCCCGCAGGAATAATCCAAAACCGTCGCAGCTGGGGACGGGATATAGCCCATAATATCCGAGGCAACGACGCGAAAGTGAACGTCGCGATGCAGCTTGCTGACGTAAATCGTATGCGTCGAATCGTAATAGTCGATCCAGTCGTCCATCGGCATTTCCGGGAATTCGCTTTGGTTCCGGCTGTGGAACCGGTCCGAAGGTAAGGCGTTAAATGGTCCGGCGGTGCATGTCCATCGCCTCCATTTCTCGCGTCCTAACAGGAACAGTGCCGTGAGCAAAACCAAGAGTGGCGTTTCCGCCGACCTCGATACCCCAACCGATCTGCCTCAAGAAGCGGTGACGAAGATTACCGCGGCCCTTAACCCTTTAGTGGCCGACGCTTTCGCGCTCTACATCAAGACCAAGAATTTTCACTGGCATGTCAGCGGGCGGCATTTCCGCGACTATCATCTGCTGATGGACGAACAGGCCGAGGCCATCTTCGCTTCCATCGACGAGCTCGCCGAGCGCGTTCGCAAGATCGGGGGCACGACTCTGCGTTCAGTCGGTCACCTCGCCAAGCTCACCAGCATTGAAGACAATGACGAAAAGTTCGTGCCGCCACGCGAGATGCTGCGCGAATTGATGGAAGACAATAAAAAGACTGTGACCTCCATGCGAAAGGCCCGCGAGGTCGCCGATAAATTCGACGACAGTGCCACGACCAGCATTTTGGAAAATTTCATCGACGCCGCCGAGCGGCGCACTTGGTTCCTGTTCGAAGCCAGCCGTCAGGAAGGCGCGAACGAGAAGTAGATTTTATTCGCCGATCTGAAATGCGCCCGCTCTCGCAGCGGGCGTTTTCGTTACGCCCGCTTCTTCGCGCGCATCAAGTCTGCAAAGCGTGTGAACAGATAGTGAGAATCGCGCGGGCCGGGCGAGGCCTCGGGGTGGTATTGCACCGAGAATACGGGTTTATCTTTAAGCGCGATGCCGCAATTCGAGTCATCGAACAATGAGACGTGCGTCTGCTCGACATTCTTCGGAAGCGTCGTCTTATCGACCGCGAAGCCGTGATTCATCGACGTGATCTCGACCTTGCCGGTGGTCATGTCCTTCACAGGATGGTTGGCGCCGTGATGACCCTGATGCATCTTCGCCGTTTTGCCGCCGACCGCGATGCCGAGCATCTGGTGGCCGAGACAAATTCCGAATGTCGGCGTGCCTGACGCGATGACTTTCTGAATCACCGGCACCGCGTATTTGCCCGTCTCCGCCGGATCGCCGGGACCGTTCGACAAAAAGACGCCGTCCGGCTTCATCGCCAGAATATCTTCGGCGGATGTTTTCGCGGTGACGACCGTGACCTTACAGCCTTCGCCGGCAAGCAACCGCAGAATGTTGCGCTTGATACCGTAATCGATGGCAACGACGTTGAATTCCGGCTTGCCGAGTTTACCGAAACCCTTCTCCCATTCCCAAGGCGTCTCGTCCCAGTCGAAACGCTGCGCGCTCGTCACCATCGGCACGAGGTCCATGCCTTCGAGCCCCGGCCATTCCTTGGCTTCTTTTTTCAAGGCGGCGATATCGAACTGGCCGCTCGCCGAGTGCGCGATCACGGCATTCGGCATGCCGTGAGTGCGGATCAGCGCCGTCAATGCGCGCGTATCGATGCCCGACAGGCCGATGATGCCGCGCGCCTTCAGCCATGCGTCGAGATGCTTCGCAGAGCGATAATTCGACGGATCGGTGATGGCGTCGCGCAGAATAATGCCGCGCGCGCCCGGCGTCGCCGCCATGTTCACGGTCTCGATATCTTCGTCGTTGGTGCCGACATTGCCGATGTGCGGAAACGTGAAGGTGATGAGCTGCCCCGCGTAGGACGGATCGGTGAGGATTTCCTCGTAGCCGGTCATTGCGGTGTTGAAGCAGACTTCGCCCACCGCCGTGCCTTCCGCGCCCAGGCCGAAGCCTTCCAATACGGTGCCGTCGGCAAGGACGAGCAGCGCGGTCGGTTTAAGGTCCGGCCAGGCGGCGGAATTGTCGGGTGTTGTCATAAGCGCATCACATATCCGCTGCGCTGCGTCGCGTCAAAGGTCTAACGCGTCGATTCACACGCGTTTGCGCATATTTGACAGGCATTAAGCGGGCTCTAATCTGTCAGTCAGTGGCCAATCTTTCAGAACGAGCCGTAGCGGGGCGGGAGACTCCTTCAATGAATTCGATTCACGGCGTTCCAGATGTGCCCGATCTTCATTCAGGCGGAACGATTGGCAGCCTGATCGTCAGCGCGATTGCGCGATTCGGCGACAACCCCGCGCTCGCCGACGGTAAAGTGCGTTGGACTTACCGCGAATTCGGCGACGCTGTCGCGCGGTTTATTACGGTTTATCGCTCGCTCGGCCTGACAAAAGGCAGCGCGCTGTCGATCCTCTCCAGCAACCGTGCGGAATCCTGGGCCGCAATTTGCGCCGCGCTGGTGATGGGCGTGCGCTACACGCCGCTGCACCCGATGGCGGCGGAGGACGATCACGCTTTCATCATCGAAGACGCCGAGATCGACGCACTGATTGTGGAAGGAGGGAAATTCGGCCCGCGCGGCAGCGCGATCAAATCCCGCGTGCCGAAGCTCAAATATCTGTTGTCGTTCGGCCCCATGGATGGCGTGCGCGACGTGTTGCCGGACTTAGCCAAAGCGGCACCTGCGCCATTAATCGACGAGAGCGACGCGCGCGAGATCGCATTTCTCGCATACACCGGAGGCACGACGGGCCGCTCCAAGGGCGTGATGCTGTCGCATCGCGCGCTGGTGGCGATGTCGCTGATTTTGTTTTCGGATTGGGACTGGCCGCAGGATATTCGTTTTCTTGCCGCAACCCCGATCAGTCATGCTGCCGGCGTGACGCTGTTTCCGGTGATGATGCGCGGCGGCCTGATGCAATTGGTGCAGGGCTTTGAGTCGGAGATTTATGCGCGCACCGTTGCGGAGCAGAAGATCAACTCGACATTTCTTGTGCCGACATTGATCTATGCGCTGATCGACAACACGGATTTGCGCAAGCGTCACGATTTGTCATCGCTGGAGATGATCGTGTACGGGGCGGCGCCGATGTCGCCGGATCGTTTGCTCGAAGGCATGAAAATTTTCGGCAAGGTGTTCGTACAGCTCTACGGCCAGACCGAAGCGCCGCAATGCATCACCAGCATGCGCAAGATCGATCACGACGAAACCAAGCCGCATCGTCTCGGCTCCTGCGGGCGTCCAAGCCCGATGGTCGATGTGAAATTGTTCGACGCCAACATGAAGGAAGTCGGCGTCGGCGAGCCGGGCGAAATTTGCGTGCGCGGTCCGCTGGTGATGGACGGCTACTGGAAACGCCCCGATGCCAATGCCGAAACGCTGAAAGGCGGCTGGCTGCACACCGGCGATGTTGCTGTCAAAGACTCCGAAGGCTTTCTTTATATCGTCGATCGTACCAAGGACATGATCATCTCCGGCGGTTTCAATATCTATCCGCGCGAAGTCGAGGACGCGCTGATGTCGCACCACGCGGTGGCGTCCGCCGCCGTGATCGGAATTCCCGACGACAAGTGGGGCGAGGCGGTCAAAGCCTTCGTCGTACTCAAATCGGGCGCAAACAATTCAGCGGCGGAATTGCAGTCGCATGTAAAAGACAAGCGCGGCGCGCCATGGTCGCCGAAAAGCATCGACTTCGTCGAGACCATTCCGGTGACGGGACTGGGCAAGCTCGACCGCAAGGCGTTGCGCGCGCCCTATTGGGAAGGCCGCACGCGCGGCGTCGCGTAATCAGCGCTGACGGCCCTGATCGCGAATTGCGCCCAGGTGCTCATTGATACGAAAGACGATCAGGATGAATTCCGCGGCGATACGCGAAAAAATGATTCCAACCATGGTGCCCGCGAGCGCGGCCAAAAGTGCGACGAAGCCGCCGAACGGGCTGATAGCCATCAGCGTCAGCGCGGAGAATACGCCCGAAATGCCGAACAAGAATATCAGCACGATCACAAGCCAGTAGAACGACTTGATGATGGTCGGCGTGATGAACCGGTCCCACTGGAAGAGATCGTTGAATTGCAGCATGGCAGGTCTCCGGCTACGTCATTCGTGCGAATCGGCGAACGCATCAATCGCCGGCAATCTTGTCATTTGTTGCGCGACCGGGAAACACATACGACCCGTAATAGCCTTGGATAGCTTGAGGTCTCGACAAATATTCGCCAAACTCTGCTCGTCTCAACACAGAATGAAGCAATGAAACTGCATTTTGAAGATTTCAAGCCGGGACCGTTCGGCATTTTCGGTCCTCATCATGTTTCACGCCAGGACATCATCGCGTTTGCCACCGAGTTCGACCCGCAGCCGATGCATCTCGATGACGAGGCCGCGAAACGCTCGATGCTGAAGGGCCTGTCGGGGTCGGGCTGGCATATGTGCGCGCTGCTGATGCGGATGTGCTGGGACGGATTCATCCATCGCGTCGCGTCCGCCGGCGCACCCGGCGTCGATGAAGTGAAATGGATGTCGCCGCTACGCCCGGGAGACGACCTCACCGTCGATGTCGAAGTCATTTCGACACGCGAATCCAAAAGCCGTCCGGACGTCGGCTTTGTGCAAATCAACAACGTTATGAAAAATGCATCCGGTCAGACGCTGATGACGGCGACGTTGCCGCTGATGATCCTGCGGCTCGTCCCGGCTTAAGAGATACGGCATGCCTTACTTCGAGAACGTCAAGATTGGTGACCGGCGCGAGATGGGGTCGTTCACCTTCACCGCCGACCTCATTAAAAAATTTGCCGCGCAATTCGATCCGCAGCCGTTTCATCTCGATGAGGACGCGGGACGCAAATCGGTGTTCGGCGGATTGGCTGCGTCGGGCTGGCATGTAGCTGCGGTTTACATGCGGCTCACGGTGGAAAGCTTCAAGCGCGAAGCCGAGGAGCTGGCGGCGAAAGGCGAGAAGCCGATCGTCTCTGGGCCGTCACCCGGATTTCGTGAATTGAAATGGGTGCGCCCGGTGCTGGCCGGCGACACACTAACTTATTCGTCGGAAGTGATAGCGACGCGACCGCTCGAATCGCGGCCCGAATGGGGGCTGGTCAATTTTGCCAACACCGCCGTCAATCAGCGCGGCGAGTTGACGTTTTCGTTTCTCGGATCGGCTTTTATGCCGAGAAAGCCCGCTGGCTAGTTTTTGTGTCGGCGGGGAGCGCATGATCGCGAGCATCGCTATAGCAATACCGGAAACAGAAAACGCCGCCCTCATGTAAGGCGGCGCTGTTCTGATTGTATTGATATCAGTCGGCGCGGGGCGTCGAACGTTTCCATTGTGCCAGATTGTCCGCGATGATCCGGCTCGATTTCATCGCAGCCTGGCTCAATTGCGCATAGCCCGCGAGTTCACGCTGAACGCGCTGGCCTTCATCGTGCATCAGGTCGCGCAGGCTTTCGAGTTCGCCGATCAGATTTTCGATCTCGTTGAGCGATTGTCCGGCGACGCGCTGGATCAGCGAGTTGACGTTGTTGACGGTCGCCTCTGCAACTTCCGATGGCTCGCTGGGTGGCACCATGCTCGGCGTCGGCCGGCGCAGATACGCAATGTCGTTACGGACGAAGTCGCGGATTCCCGCCTCAACGTCGGTCACAGTCGCAAGATCGGCGTCGTCATCTGTCCGTTCGATAGTCTCTGCATGAAGCGCACTCATCGGCTGTCCCCTTATCGCTGGTGTGAGCGGTTGTCCCGCACGACGGCGTAGCGGGCTAATGAACGCAGCCGATCTTGACCGGATCGGGGCCAATATGGGGCGAGAGCAGATTGATTCAGTGGACGAAAAAACGCGGCGAGTTGTGGTTTACCACCGATATTTGTAGCCGGCCTTGAGGCTGCGGTCGGCGACG
>JBBRGE010000042.1:0-9950 GCA_038241045.1 Hyphomicrobiales bacterium
GGCAGCGCCAGCGTCACATGACGGAAACTTCGATCCTCTAGTGAACCCAACAGCCAAAACGAAATTTCAAGTGCCACGAACGGATTCGACGACAGGTTCATCACCAATGCGGTCGCGGCCCCCGCCAAACTGGAAATTGCCAAGCCTGCGAGAATCAGCAGCAGCAAACTTGCATTGCGTCCCGCCACGCTGAGCAGTGCGAACACCGACACGAATGCCATAATAATTCCGGCGACCGGCAGCGCATAGGAACGCACATCCGCCCATCCAAGCGCGATCATCAACACCGCACCGAACGCTGCGGCCGACGGCGCTCCGAACAGTTCGGGCGATGCGAGAGGATTCCGCAACAATCCCTGAAGTGCCGCGCCGGACAGGCCGAGGATCGCGCCGATGGCGATAGCCAATATTGTGCGCGGCAGGCGGATGTCCTGCACGATAGTCTGCTGGATATCGTTGCCGCCGCCGAACAAGGCCGTGATGACCGTCAATGGCGGCAGGCGCACCGGCCCGATCGCGAGCGAAGCAATCGCCAGCGCCGCAACGCCGATCGCCAACGCAACGGTCGCCGCGACAGGCCGCTGACTTTTAACCGCTGTCATTTCAGGTGTGCTCGTCAGGTGTGCTCGTTCCGCATCCGTCGCCTCAATATCGCGAGTGCAGCGCAGTGTCACCGCAAATTCGGCGCAAAACGCCGTTGTCGCAGGCTTTAGTAATGACCAAAATGGTGAGGTGCCAGCAATCTGTTGCATTGCGAAGGTTGCTCCGCCGTGAAAACGGAAGACCGCAAAACGCAAGAATAGCTTTGTGCCACGAGGCGATGAGGTAGCATCGGCGAAGCTTGTTGAAGGCGAAGGGACATTCGCCGCCATACATAACGACCAGGGAAAACAGCAACGCGATTGGGATCAAACGATCGGCCGGTCAACGGCGCGATCCAACGGGAGGTGACGCAACATGACGGATTTTAAAGTGGATCGACGGTCTCTGATGAAGGGCAGCGCCATGACGCTGGCGGCTGCGGCTACAATGTCTGCCGACCAATTGCTCGGCTACGCGAAGGCGTGGGCGCAGACCGCGCCGTGGAAGCCGGAGCCCGGCGCGAAAATCAACTTCCTGCGCTGGAAGCGTTTCGTGGAGGCGGAGGATGTCGCCTTCATGAAAATCGTCGATGCCTTCCAGAAGGCCACCGGCGTGACCATCAACGTCTCCAACGAATCCTTCGATGACATCCAGCCCAAAGCCTCGGTCGCGGCCAACACCGGGCAGGGCCTCGACATGGTGTGGGGGCTTTATTCATTGCCGCATCTGTTTCCGGAAAAGTGCATCGATGTCACCGATGTCGCAGATTATCTCGGCAAGAAGTATGGCGGCTGGGCGCCGTCCGGCGTGGCCTACGGCAAGAAGGGCGACAAATGGCTCGGCATCCCGGTCGCGGCCAGCGGCGGTCTTGTGAACTATCGTATCGCCGCGATGCAGAAATGCGGCTTCAAGGAATTTCCGAAAGACCTCGGCGGATTCCAGGAACTCATCAAGGGTCTCAACAAAAACGGCACGCCCGCCGGCATGGCTCTCGGCCACGCCACGGGCGACGCCAACGGGTGGCTCGCCTGGGCGCTGTGGGCACACAACGCCTACACTGTCGATAAAGACAACAAGGTGACGATCAATTCGCCCGAGACCGCGAAGGCGCTGGAATACGTGAAATCTCTTTATGAGAATTTCATTCCCGGCACGGTGTCGTGGAACGACAGTTCGAACAACAAGGCGTTCCTCGCCAATCAACTCCATCTGACCACCAACGGCATTTCGATTTATGTCGCGGCGAAGCGGGAAAACCCTGCCATTGCGGCCGACATGGATCACGCGCATTTGCCGGTGGGCGTCAGCGGGCAGGTGCGGGAGCAACATCTCGGCTTCCCCATCCTGATTTTTAACTTCACCAAATACCCGCAAGCCTGCAAGGCGTTCACTGCATTCATGATGGAAGGTCCGCAGTTCAATCCGTGGATCGAGGCGGCGCAGGGTTATCTGTCGCACTTCCTGCTGGCCTATGACGCAAACCCGATCTGGACGGTCGATCCCAAGAATACGCCGTATCGCGACGTGGCGAAACTTGCCTCAACGCCGGCGGGCGTGGGCACGCTCAATGAAAGTGCTGCGGCTGCGATCGCGGATTTTGTCGTGGTCGATATGTTTGCGAACTATTGCACCGGGCGCGACGACCTGAAAGGCGCGATGGCGTCAGCGGAGCGCCAATTCAAGCGCATCTATCGGGGATAGTCGCGCGGGACCTTGGAGACTGCACAACAACAAAGGGCTGCTTTCTGGCAGCCCTTATTTTTTTCGAATTCGAGAGTTGCCGTCCGTCAACTGTTGATGCGGGCGTTCGACACGGCTTTTTGGAACAGGGCGGTCATGGCCTGCGATATGCCATCGGTCGGACTGACTTCGAAATAATAGCCGGGTGACGAACAGGCTTTCATGTTCGCGGCGATCTCGCTGTTCGTCGATGGACCGTAAGGGCCGGGATTGAACGGGCCGATCCATTGATTGTACCAGGCGTTCGATGGCAGCGCGAGATAAGTGGTGTAAAGCACCGCGATCTGCACGCCGCGCGCTTTGAGTGCTGTGCACAGCGCCGGATTGAGCGGCGACTGGCAGCGGATGCCGTTGGAGGTTGGCTTCAGGCATGCAGGATTGGCTTCGTCGGCGACGCCGTCGGAGACGAAAAACAGAAACTTCTGGGGCGATGTCGATGTCCCCGGTCCGGGCGTCGGAATCGCGGCATTCATCTGCGGCAGCACGGTCGTGAAGTTCGTGTCCTGATCGTTGTTTTCGTTCTGACCGTTCACCGTCATCAGGTCGACGTTTCCGGCCTGGGTCTTCGCCGTGGACAGATTGGATGTGAGTGGAGCCACAGTCGTGAGCGCGGCTGTCGATGCCGAGGCACCGAAGGTGTAGATCGCCATACGGAACTGATTGTTGAATACTTCTGTTGCGGCAGCCGTATCCATCAGGCTTTGCGCGGCGGAGCGCACGACGTCGATACGCGTCGTCACGTTCAGCGCTTTGGCGAGGTTGTAATAATTATTGCTGGTGCTGGTGTCGTGACACGCAAACGCACATTGATCGGGCGTGTTGTTGACCATCTTGGTGACGTCCGCAGGGGTCGCTGCGACACCCATGGACGGTGAATTGTCGAGCAGAAGATAGAAATCGATAAACACAGGCATCGTGGCGGAAGACACCGAAGTTCCGGTCATTGTCATTTTTTTCTTGCCGAGCGCCTTCATGAAGGTCGTGTTGATGGTCGCCGAGAACTGCACCGTTGACGTGATCGTGCTGCCGGCTTTTATAACGGCGGCGGTCGTACTGTTGAGCGTATAGCCGCTCTCGCCGGTCATGTTGGCAGTGAAGATTTTCAGCGCATCCGGACCGCCTACCGAAATGGTGCCGTCGCTTGAGCTGCCCGCCGCAACATAGGCAGGAGAGTTTTTCCCGACCGAGCCGACGCTTGCGGCGTCGGATGCCGCCTGCAACTTGCTGCGAAGCCGCACCGCCATGCTGTAATCGACCGCGCAGCCGATGCTTCCCAGAATGGGTGTGATGGCGATTGCGAAAATCACCGCAACGTTGGCGCGCGTGTCACGCCGCAAGCGGGAAAACACATTTGGCGGTTTGCAGGGCATGTCGTCATCCGATACTGGAATTGATCGGGATGTTGATACCGGCGGACCGTTGCAAAACACTTATAATTCAAGGCGAACGCCATCAATCGCGGGTGACCCTTAAGAGGGCGTGAAAATGCCGCCTGCAGCGCTTTTGTGTGTGCGGGTCGCCGTTTAGATTCTGTCAACCTTGAGGAACAGTGCCCACACCAGCGAGATGGCGCCGACATAGAGCAGCCATTGCGGGTTCTGGCAGAACACGTCGCCATAGGTACAAAAAGGCCGCGTCCATGAGGGCGCGTCGCGGTTCGAAGCAAAATAAAACAGCGCTGAGCTTGCGAGGATACCGCATGCAACCTGAAGCATCGTCCGATCCTTCACTCGTCACCAAACAAGTTCCTGAGCGAAATTATCAAATCCGGCCCGGCCCGTTCAAGCGCGTCCTGTCGGCATGGAAAATCAATGTAAAATCGATGCAGAGGAATCCGGTCTATTGGCTGCTGAGGCGAGCTTTTGTTGCGACGGTTTGTCCGCTAGTGGACTCGCTTTTTGTCGGCTTAGTCCCTAAATAAAGGTCAAATTTACATCCATTCAGAAACCAACTCAGCGATGAGGGATGGGCTTTCCGCGCAAATTTATGAAATTAGGATTCAATTTTGCCACATGATTCGACCATGACTCCAACCCATATCGCGCGTGTGTTTGTGCTTCTCGTGGGCGATCGCCCGATCCTGGCGTTTGAGGCGCGCAATACGCCGGAGGCACGGGAGCTTTGCAGCGAGTCCTGGTTGCGCGACGATCTGGCGGCGTTGAAATCCGACGGGAGGCCGATCTGGAACGGGCAGGACAAACTCAGCGTGCGGCCCGGCAGCGCCGAGGAAGTGGCGTTGTTCCACGAAGCCGACGGCAGTGAAGACGCTGAAGAAATCCTACTGGTTTATCTGGTTGCACTCGACGGCGCGTGAACGCGCCATCTTCGGTGTGCGCTATTATGCGCGTGCGGCGGCAGCATCGCACTTTTGAGCGGCCGCCAGAATACGCGCCGCGCGCAGCCGAACCGGCGCATCCACCATCATGCCATCGACCGACGCGGCACCGTCGCCGGAATTTACGATCTTCTTGGCCCAGTCGATGTCGTTCTGCGCGGGACGAAAGCCCACCAATACCGGTGCGATTTGCTTGGGATGAATGCAAAGCTTGCCACCGAAGCCGAACGAGGCCGCGTAGCGCGCATCGCTCTCGACTTCTGTCGCGTTGTCGAATGTCGGCGTGACGCCCTCAAGCGGCATTGCGATGTTTGCGAGCCGCGACGCGAGTACGATTTCGGCGCGCGCGTTCAGAAGTGCATCTCTGTCCATGCTGCATCCAAGATCGGCGCTGAAATCGATATATCCAAACGCGAGGCGATCCACGGTGCAGGCGATGTCCCGCACATTCGCCAGTCCCTCGGCGGATTCGATCAGTGCGATCACCGGCAGAGCGCCGAGCGCGCCGCGCAGCTTCTTCACTTGATCCGCAGACTCTGCTTTGGGCAACATCACGCTGCCGATGCCGAGATTTTTGACAGCCTGCACATCGTCATCGTGCCAGCGGGTGCCGTGGGCGTTGATCCGCACCACGGCATTCGGCGGACGTGGCGATGTCGCAATCGTCGCGCGTGCGCCGTCCTTGTCGGGAGGTGCGACCGCATCTTCCAGATCGAGAATGACGCCGTCGGCACCCGACGCTGCCGCCTTGGCAAACCGGTCCGGGCGGTTGCCCGGCACGAACAGTGGCGCGAGGAAATCGACGGCCGGATCAGATGGCATGTGTCTCGATCCCGATTGAGCCCTCCGGCGGACGATCCGGCGCGGCGGAAAGTGCCAAAATGGCACGCGCGGGCGGCTCCGCCAAATCCATTATGCCGTGTCGTGCATCCTCTTAAGCATATGGATTAACTAGTTTTTTGACGCCGGACCTTGTATAGCCGCCAGACGCGCCTGCGCGGCGTTGCCTGCCGTGCGGGTCTGGGGCAAAGGTTGTGGCAGAGGGGCCGGCAAGGCGTTCAGAACGGACGCTGCGGCAGCGCATTCAAGGCGCGATCGAGACGAACGCATGGCCGGGACCGCATCGCATCCGCAAACTGGATTTCTGTCGCGATCCTGGCGGGATTCAGCGGCGTGGATTCGCGCGGCGGATATTCTGGCCGTACTCGTCGCGCTGTCGTTGCCATGGTCCACATCGCTGGTGGCGATTTTCGTTGTGGTGTTTCTGTTTTCGCTGATCCCGACCTTCGATGCGACGCGTTTCATGGAATCGCTGAAGCGGCCCGCATCGCTCGCGCCGGTCGCCTTGTTTGCGGTGGCGTTGCTCGGCACAATGTGGGCAAGCGATATTTCATGGGCGGCGCGGCTGCAAGGATTGGCACCGGTCGCCAAACTGCTGCTGATTCCGATTTTCATCTATCATTTCGAAAAATCAGAACGCGGATTGTGGGTCGCGATTGCGTTTCTCGGCTCATGCACGATCGTGATGCTTTTATCGTGGCTCATGTCGTTCGACCCGCAACTCGTTTTTGTTTCGAACAAATATGCCGGCGTGCCGGTCAAAAACTCGATTGCGCAAAGTCAGGAATTTGCGCTATGCGCCTTTGGCGCGCTGGGTGCTGCCGTTTATTTTTTCCAAGACCGAAGCAAACGTTTTGCGATCCCGATGGCCGCATTGGCGGCCGCGTTTCTCGCCAACATGGTGTTTGTCGCAAACTCGCGGACCGTCCTTGTTTGCATTCCGGTTCTGCTGGTGGTTTTCGCAATCGTCCACCTGAAGCGTCGCGGCGCGGCGATCTTGCTGGTTGTCGCGCTCGCCACCATTGCGACGGCATGGTCCACATCGCCGTATCTGCGCTCGCGCGCGTCCGTGCTGCTCAGCGAATATCAGCAGTATCACGACGCAAATGCCCCGACATCGACCGGGCAGCGGTTGGAGTATTGGCGCAAATCCATCAAGTTCATTGAGGCGGCGCCATTGTTCGGTCACGGCACGGGATCGACCAAAGCCATGTTCGAACGCGACGCCATCGGCCAGACCGGCGCATCTGCCGAAGTGATCGGCAATCCGCACAATCAGACTTTGAACGTCGCGGTGCAGTGGGGCATTCTGGGTTTTTTTGCGCTTTACGCGATATGGATTGCGCATCTGAGATTGTTTCTGTTGCCATCGGGGCTGGCCGCCTGGATCGGTCTTGTTGCGGTCGTTGAAAATTTCATCAGTTCGCTGTTCAACTCGCATCTGTTCGATTTTACCGAAGGCTGGCTCTACGTGCTGGCCGTCGGCGTTGCCGGCGGCATGGTATTGCGGGATCGTGCGGCGGACGACGAGGGCAAAGCAGGTTCGGTTGCGGGGCGCGCGGGGCGATGAAGCGGTTTCTGCAAGGCATCCGCCAGCTCACCTGGCGCAACCTTCTGATTGTGGCTCATGATGCGCTGGCAACAACGTTTGCGGTCGTTGCCAGCTTTTATCTGCGGTTCGAGGGCAGTGGATTTCTAGAACGCCTGCCGTTGTTGCTGCGTATATTGCCTTACTTCGTGCTGTTCAGCGTCGTTGTCTGTTACATCTTCAAGCTGACGGTCACGAAGTGGCGCTTCATCTCGCTGCCAGACCTGTTCAACATCGTCAAAGCCGCCAGCGTGCAGGCGCTGGCGTTGACGGTGCTGGATTACATTTTCATTGCGCCGAATGTTTACGGCACGTTTTTCTTCGGCAAGACGACCATTATTATTTACTGGGTTCTGGAAATCTTCGCGCTCGGCGGCTCGCGGCTTGCCTATCGCTATTTCCGCTATTCGAGAACGCTCAACCAGGCGCGCAATCTTCATGCGGCTCCCACCATTTTGGTTGGACGCGCGGCCGACGCAGAAGTGTTTCTGCGCGGAGTGGAAAGCGGCGCTGTGAAGCGGATGTGGCCGATCGGCGTATTGTCGCCGTCGAACGCCGATCGCGGCCAATCGATACGCGGCGTTTCAGTGTTGGGAGGCATCGACGATCTTGCGGACGTCGTGGCGGATTTCGAGCGGCGCGAACAGCCGATCCAGCGTCTCGTCATGATGCCCTCCGCATTCGAGGTGGAGGCGTCGCCGGAGTCGGTGCTGACGCGCGCGCGCAGGTTAGGATTGACGGTCAGCCGCATGCCGTCGTTGGAGAACGGCGGCGAGACGCCCAGACTGGCTCCCGTTGCGGTCGAAGATCTGCTGCTGCGACCCAGCGTGAAAATCGACTACGAAAGATTGGAAGCGTTCGTGAGAGGCAAGTCGGTCGTTGTGACCGGCGGTGGCGGCTCGATAGGATCAGAGATTTGCGACCGCGCTCTCACATTCGGTGCGGCGCGGCTGTTGATCGTCGAGAACGCCGAGCCTGCGTTGCACGCGATCACTGAAATTCTTGCGGCAAAATTTCCCGACGCCATTGTTGAGGGAAGAATTGCGGACATTCGTGACCGCGAGCGCATTGTCCATCTGATGACCGCCTTCAAGCCGGACATCGTGTTTCACGCAGCGGCTCTCAAGCACGTGCCCATTTTGGAGCGCGACTGGGGGGAGGGCGTCAAAACCAATATTTTCGGTTCGGTGAACGTCGCTGACGCTGCCGCTGCAGCCGGTGCCGAGGCGATGGTGATGATCTCGACCGACAAGGCTATCGAGCCGGTGTCGATGCTGGGTCTCACCAAGCGCTTTGCCGAAATGTATTGTCAGGCACTCGACCGCGATCTCCTGAAACGCGCCAAAGACAAGGCGCCGATGCGGCTCATTTCAGTGCGCTTCGGAAACGTGCTGGCGTCCAATGGCTCTGTGGTGCCGAAATTCAAGGCGCAGATCGAGGCCGGTGGCCCGGTGACGGTGACGCATCCCGACATGGTTCGCTATTTCATGACCATCCGCGAAGCCTGCGATCTTGTGATTACATCGGCTGCGCATGCGCTGACGCCGCAGCGTCCCGATGTTTCAGTGTATGTCCTCAACATGGGTCAGCCCGTGAAGATCGTGGATCTGGCCGAGCGCATCATCAAGCTGTCAGGTTTGCAGCCAGGTTACGATATCGACATCGTGTTTACAGGCGTGCGGCCGGGCGAGCGCCTCAACGAAATCCTGTTTGCGCATGAGGAGCCGACATCGGATATCGGGATCGACGGCATTGTGGCTGCGCGCCCGAACGAGCCGCCGCTTGAGATATTGAAGGGCTGGCTCGCAACGCTGGAAAAAGCGGTCGGCGGTGAGCAGCGCAGCGTGATCGTGGCGGTGCTGACCGAAGCCGTGCCGGAATTCAAGGCTGGCGCGGCCTGATTTTTTACACGGTAGGACTTTTCAAAATTTGGCGCGGGGTCGCGAAAAGCGAATGAGCACCAATGCCACCGAGATGCAGCCCAGCGCAAACGCGATCCATTCCGTTGGGGCGGACTTGGTATAAACCGTGATCGCGGCCAATATCGCAAGCGCGATGTTAAGCACGAACACTTCGGCCGCCACTCGCATCACCGCAAATCCGTTGTCGGTCGCGCGCTGATAAAAATGCGAGCGATGCGCGACCCAGATTTCCTCGCCGTTTGCCAGACGCCGAAACAGCGTGATGGTCGCATCCGCCAGATAATACAGCGGCAACAGAAGTGCCGCGATCAAATGTCCATTGCCGGCAAGTTGCATTAGGCACCAGCCGGTAAGTAATCCAATCGGCAGGCTGCCGACATCGCCAAGAAAAAGTTTTGCAAGCGGACGATTGAACGGCGCAAATCCGATCATCGCGCCACAAAGTGCCAGCGCAATCATCGCTGTGGTTTGCGGCAGGTGTCCCGATACGCCGAACACCGCAAGCGCTGCTGTGACAGGAACGATTTCCACGACCGTCATCCAGTCGAGCCCGTCCATGAAATTCACCAGATTGACAAACCATAACCCGCCGATCAGCAGCACGGCGCGCTCCAGCCAGAAGGGAAGAAAGCTGAAAATTTGAAAATCTTTCGGCAGCGCGAGGAGTGCAATCAAGATTGCGGCGGCCTGAAGAAGAAGCCGCGGCAGCGCCGGGATCGGACGCAGATCGTCCACGGCTCCCACGAGCGCAATGAAAATCGTCGCCACAATGACGATAAAAATCGTATCGATGCGAATGGCGAATATCACACCGCAAAGCGCGATGGCCGCAATCGTCGCCGCAATCACGGCGACGCCGCCGCCTTGCGGCGTGGCGACGGTGTGCGACGAGCGCGCATTCGGTCGCGCCAACGCATGCCTCGCCAGCAGAGGCAGCAGAACG
>JBBRGE010000043.1:0-9950 GCA_038241045.1 Hyphomicrobiales bacterium
TCGTATTCCTGAAACACGGTCAGCACCTGCGGCAGCGCGACCAGCACTGCGGCACCGACGACGGCTCCGGCAACCGAACCGAGACCGCCGAGAACCACCATCGTGACGAGTTCGATCGAATGCAGAAATCCCGCCTGATCGGGATTGATAAATCCGTTCTTCATCGCGAGCATCGAACCTGCCAATGACGCATAGACGGCGGCGATGACGAAGGCCTGTAGCTTAAAACGTGCGACATCGATGCCTGCGACCCGCGCGGCGATCTCGCTGTCATGCAGAGCGCGGAACGCGCGGCCCGTCGGTGTTTCATTTAAATTCAGCGCGAACCATGTACCGGCGATGAGCGCTGCGCCGCTGATCCAGTACCAGACCTCCGATCCGCTCGCTCGCCAGCCGAACAGCGTCAGCTTCGCGACCGACATGCCGTCAGGCCCGCCGGTCCAGCGACTCTCGGTCGTAATCACGAGAGCAACGAGAACGCCGAAGCCGAGCGTGCCAATTGCGAGATAGTGTCCTTTCAATCTCAGGATCGGGCGACCGACAAGATAAGCAAGCAACGCCGACAGCGATGCGCCGATCAGAATGGCGGCCCACGACGGCACGCTGAGATGTGTGGGCCCAATCGCAACCGCATAACCGCCAATGCCGAAAAAGCCCGCATGGCCGAGGCTGACCTGACCGGCCTGCCCCATCAGAATGTTAAGTCCGATGGCAGCGAACGCCGAGACCCAGACAAGCGACGCAACACGCAGATAATAGCTCGACGGGAAAATCAGCGGCAGCAAAGCGATGATCGCCGCGACAACCAGCAGCGTCCAGTATCGATGACCGAGGCGCGCGAGCATCGCCTACACCCTTTCGACCATGCGGCGACCGAACAGGCCCTGCGGGAGCACAAACAGCACGACCAGAATCACGATGAACGCGAAGCCGTCCTTGTAAGTCGAACTGATGTAGCCGGCGCCGAACGCTTCGAGCAATCCGAGCAACAGCCCGCCCGCAACCGCGCCGAGCGGACTACCGATGCCGCCCAGCATCGCGGCGGCAAATCCTTTCAGCGCCAACATGGTTCCGACGTCGTAGCTGGTCAACGTGATCGGCGTCACGAGAATGCCAGCGATCGCACCGATTGCCGCCGATCCACCGAACGCGAGCGCCATCACGGTGGTGGTGTTGATTCCGACGAGCTGCGCCGCCAAACGATTGGCGGCGGTCGCGCGCACTGCCTTTCCCAGAACCGTGAGTTCAAGAAAAACGTACAGCACGATAACGATCAAGGCCGCGCCACCGAGCATCCAGAAGCTCTGCGGCTGGACGGCCGCGCCCAGAATGCTGATCGGCGTATCGCCCGAAAATGACGGCAGTTTGTGGAACTGCTTGTCAAACAGAACCTGCGCGGCACCACGCAGAAATATCGACGCGCCGATTGTGATGATGATGAGTGTGACTGCGGATGCACCGCGCGCCGGCTGGATCGCCAACCAATACAGCAGTAGCCCAACCGCAATTGTGACCGCCACCGCGATTAACGCTGCAACGGGGAGCGACACTCCGGCAGCGGACGCGAACACGGTAATCATTCCGCCCAGCATCACGAACTCGCCTTGCGCGAAGTTCACGACATCCGACGCGTTGTAAATCAGCGTGAAGCCGAGTGCGACAAGCGCGTAGACCGCACCCACCGTCAGTCCGGAGAACAGAAACTGAAAGAACTCGGACATATCGCGTCAACGCCTCTTGCCATTCTCACGCGCCGCTTTCGCGATGCTCACCGCAACTTGGCAAAGCAGCGCCCGAAGGCGCTGCCAAGCCGAGTTTTACGCAGATGACAATCAGCTTCCGGCTGGAATCATCTTCCAGTCGCCGTCCTTGATTTCGAGCATGCGGAACGCCGAGAGATCGAGGCCCAGATGATCGGTCGGCGACATGTTGACGATGCCGCCAGTGCCGACGAAGCCTTTGGTCTTCTCGATTTCATCGCGGACTTTCTTCGGGTCCGTCGAGTTCGCGCGCTTCATTGCTTCGACCAGAATATAAAGACCGTCGAAGGCGTGACCGCCGAATGTCGAGACCGGCTGCTTTGCGCTGTCCTCGTAAGTCTTTTTGTAATCGACGACGACTTTTTTCTGAGGATCGTTGTCCGGGAGTTTATCGCCGACCAGCAACGCGGCAGCCGGCAGACGCACGCCTTCCGCAGCAGGGCCTGCGAGATCGATGAAGCTCTTCGACGCGACGCCATGGCTTTGATAGAGCGGTGTCTTGGTCATTCCAAGCTGCGCGTAGTTGCGCGTAACAATTGCCGGTCCCTGGCCGAAACCTGGGTTGACGATGGCCTGCACGCCATCCACGCCCTTGATCTTGGTGAGCTGTGCGGTCATGTCGCTGTCGCGAGGGCCGTAAGTTTCGTCGGCCAGAACTTTAACTCCGTAATTCGGCGCAACCTTCGTGCACTGTCCTCGCATCGACGCGCCGAAGCCGTCGGTGCCGGAGATCATCGCGATGTTGGTCAGCTTGCGCGCTTTGAGATTTTCGAAAATCTTCTCGCACGCCATCTTGTCGGTATGCGGCGTCTTGAAAACAAACTTGCGAACCGGATCGATGACATCGACCGCACCCGCGAACGAGATGAACGGAATCTGCGCTTCCTCGAACACCGGGATCATCGCCATGGTTGTGCCGGTGGTCGAACCTCCCACCATGGCCATCACCTTGTCGTCTTCGATCAAGCGGGTCGCGAATGTGCGCGCCTTGTTGGCGTCGCCACCGTCGTCATAGATCACGAGGTCGATCTTCTTGCCCGCGACGCCGCCGGCGGCGTTGATCTTCTCGACGTACATTTTGAGGGTCTTGTCTTCCGGCTCGCCCAGAAACGAGGCCGGACCCGTGACCGACAACACCGAGCCGATCTTGACAGTCTGCTGGGCCAGCGCGGGTCCGCCCAAGGTCACGCCCAAGGCCAATCCAAGCGCGCTGGCGGCAAACAGAATCCTGGTAGTCAAAATTATCTTCATTTTTCTCTCCCTGATGTTCGCTGCTCTTTTTTGCGAGCTTGCCCGGTACGCGCCGGTCGTCACAGTAGGCCAATCGGCCTACCCGAAAAGACCGGCTTCCTTCTGCAATATAATTGACCGAACGGTTGGTCAATAGTAAGTTCGCGGTCTAACGGTCGCAGATGACGGCCGACAGGAGAAATGAATGGACAAGCGCACGGTCGAGGCCGCCGATCCGCAAGCGATTGCCGCGGACAACATTGCCAAGGCCTGCGCCGAGACGATGTGGGCCGAAGATCGCGCGAGCCAGTCGCTTGGCATGAAGATCGAGAAGATCGCGACCGGCGAGGCCATGCTGTCGATGCCGGTTCGCGCCGACATGACAAATGGCCACGGCATCTGCCACGGCGGCTTCATTTTCACACTGGCGGATTCGACCTTTGCGTTTGCGTGCAACACCTACAATCAGCGCACAGTCGCCCAGCAATGCGCGGTGACGTTCATCGCGCCGGTGCGGCAGGGCGAAACACTCACGGCGCATGCCGTCGAACGACATCGCGCGGGTCGCGGCGGTATCTATGACGTGACGGTTCGCGATAGTGAAAACAATGTCGTCGCGGAATTTCGCGGTCACTCGCGATCCATCGCCGGCGATCTGCTGGCCGCAGATCGGATCAAGACCTAGTTCGGGCGGGAGGACACGTTGCTGCAAATACCACTGCGTAAACTTCACAAGCTCGCGCCTGAAAAAGCCGAACTTGATTCGATCGAAGTTGCCTCGATAGGCGATATCCGCAAGCTGCAGTTCGAGCGGCTGTCATGGTCGCTCAAGCATGCTTATGACAACGTGCCGCATTATCGCGCCAAGTTCGACAACGCGGGTGCGCGTCCGAGCGATCTCAAGACTCTCGAAGATCTTGCAAAATTTCCGTTCACCACCAAGGCCGATCTGCGCGAGAACTATCCATTCGGAATGTTTGCCGTGCCTGAATCTCAGGTTGCACGAATCCATGCCTCGTCCGGCACCACCGGCAAGCCAACCGTGGTCGGCTATACCAAACGCGACATCGATATCTGGAGCGATGTCGTTGCGCGATCGATCCGCGCGGCGGGCGGCCGCGCCGGGATGAAGGTTCACATCGCCTATGGCTACGGTCTATTTACTGGCGGCCTTGGCGCGCATTACGGCGCGGAGCGTCTCGGTTGCACGGTGATACCGATTTCGGGCGGCATGACCGAACGCCAGGTTCAGCTTATCACCGATTTCAAACCTGAGATCATTATGGTGACGCCCTCCTACATGCTGGCGATCCTCGATGAATTCCGCAAACAGGGGCTGGACCCGCGCAAGTCATCGTTGCAGATCGGCATCTTCGGCGCGGAGCCGTGGACCAATGCGATGCGCGAGGAGATCGAGGAGGCGTTCGATATTCATGCCGTCGATATCTACGGCCTCTCCGAAGTCATGGGTCCGGGCGTCGCCAATGAATGCGTGGAAACCAAGGATGGTCTTCATATCTGGGAGGATCATTTCTATCCGGAGGTGGTCAACCCGGTGTCGGGCCAGGTGCTCCCCGACGGCGAACAGGGCGAGCTTGTCTTCACGTCGCTGACCAAGGAAGCCATGCCGGTCATTCGCTACCGTACGCGCGATCTCACACGCTTGTTGCCGGGAACAGCGCGCGCTCTGCGGCGGATGGAAAAAGTCACCGGCCGCAGCGACGACATGATGATCGTGCGCGGCGTGAATGTGTTCCCGACGCAGATCGAGGAAAAGCTTCTCGCGATTTCCACGCTCTCTCTTCACTACCAGATCATCCTGACGCGCGAAGGCCGCATGGACGAGATGGAAATTCAGGTCGAGGCGCGGCCCGACGCCGCCTCCCCCGACGTGAAGCAAGCCGCTGCAAAAAAGCTGGAACAGGCTATCAAAGACACCATCGGCGTCACCGCGCGCGTCAACGTCATGGACCCGGAAAGCATCGAGCGCTCTGTCGGCAAGGCCAAGCGCGTCATCGACCGCCGACCGAAGGAGTAGAATTAGACATGGCACGCACCCGCGCCAGCAACTACGGCGAAAAGCGACGGACCATACTCAACCGCTCGGCGGAGCTGTTTTCCGAGCACGGCTATGACCGGGCATCGATGAACAAGATTTCGGAAGCGTGCGGAGTCTCGAAAGCGACCCTTTATCATTATTACAAAGACAAAGAAGGCCTGCTGTTCGACGTCATTCGATTCCACCTCAAGGAATTACTCGACGTCATCGAGGAAGCCAACCGCAGCAATCTATCGGCCGAAGCGCGCTTGCGCGATCTCGTCGGCGCACTTCTCGAAGCTTATCGCGATGCGGACTCGCAACACAATGTGCAGATCAGCAGCATGCGGTTTCTGCCACCCAAGCGTCAGGCGGAACTTAAAGGCATGGAACGTGAGATGGTCGAGATTTTCTCGAACGCGATTGTTGGCGTTGCTCCACATCTCAAAGGCACACAAATGCTCAAGCCTGTAACGATGTCGCTGTTCGGCATGGTCAACTGGCACTATCTCTGGTTCAGGAGCACCGGCTCGGTCAGCCGCGCCGATTACGCAGACATCGTGACGAAATTGATCGCCGACGGATCGCGCGGCGTTCTCACGCTATCTTCTAAAACACCGAAGCGCGCAGCCGCCGCAGAATAGTCATCAGTGCCCTTGCAAGTCTTGCGGCACGCAAAGCCAAAGTGATGCCATGAAACTGGACAGCTACGTCAGCGGCCACTGGACCTCTCCGGGAAAGGATTCCGTCGAAATCCACAGCGCCGTCACCGGCAACGTCGTTGCGACTGCCTTAAGCGGTGGACTGGATATGCGCGCAACCCTCGACTACGCGCGCAATGTCGGTGGCCAGAATCTGCGCCGCCTCACATTTCACCAGCGCGCGGATATGTTGAAGAAGTTGGCGCAATTTCTCACCGAGCATAAGGATCAGCTTTACAAACTCTCGTTCCAGACTGGTGCCACGCGAACCGACAATTTGATCGACGTCGACGGCGGCATCGGAACGCTGTTCGTCTATGCAGGAAAAGGGCGGCGCGAGTTGCCGAATTCGACATTCATGCTGGACGGCGCGGTTGAGCCACTGGCGAAAGGCGGCACGTTTGCCGGACAGCATATCCTGACCTCGCTGCAGGGCGCGGCCGTGCACATCAACGCATTTAACTTCCCGTGCTGGGGCATGCTGGAAAAGCTCGCGCCCGCAATCCTCGCCGGCGTGCCGGTTGTCTCCAAGCCCGCAACGGTGACCTCGTATGTTGCACACGCACTGGCGCGCATGATCGTCGACTCGAAAATTCTTCCCGATGGCGCGTTTCAGTTCATTGTCGGTTCAACAGGCGATCTGTTCGATCACCTCATTTGTCAGGATGTGGTGTGTTTCACCGGCTCAGCCGCCACTTCCGAAATGCTGCAGCGTCATCCGGTTATCGCCAAGGAAGCCGTGCGGTTTGTCGCGGAGCGCGATTCACTCAATGCCGCGATTCTCGCACCGGATGCGAAACCCGGAACGCCGGAGTTCGATCTGTTCGTCAAGGAAGTCGCCAAGGAAATGACTGTGAAGGCGGGGCAGAAATGTACGGCCATTCGCCGCGCATTCGCGCCCTCCCCGCATGTCGATGCGGTCATTGTGGCGTTGCGGGAGCGCCTTTCAAAAATCCAGATCGGCGATCCGGAACTTGAAGCCGTGCGGATGGGGCCGGTTGTCGGCCTCGACCAGCGCCGCGATGTTCTGTCTCACGTCGCAAAACTGAAAACCGAAGCGCAGATCGTCGCTGGCGATCTCGATAATTTTTCTGTTGAAGGCGCTGATAAAACGCGCGGCGCTTTCCTGCCGCCGTTGTTGTTGCATTGTGCCGATCCGGCGAGCGCGACCAACGTGCATGAGATCGAAGCGTTCGGACCTGTCTGCACGGTGATGGGATATGACGGCATCGAACAGGCTATCGCGCTGACCAATCGCGGCGGCGGAAGTCTGGTCGCATCCATCTATACGCATGATCCGCGCGTCGCCTCCGACATCGTTTTCGGCATCGGCACATTTCACGGGCGTCTTGCGCTGATCGATCGCGATTGCGCCAAGGAGCAGACCGGGCACGGCTCACCGATGCCGCAGATGATGCATGGCGGGCCGGGCCGCGCCGGCGGCGGCGAAGAATTAGGCGGCGTGCGAAGTCTCAATCATTACATGCAGCGCACAGCTTTGCAGGGCTCGCCCGCAATGCTCACCGCCATCACGGGAAGCTGGAGTAAGAACGCGCCTGTCATTGAGAAGGACCGGCATCCGTTTCGCTTTCATTTCGAGGACCTCGATATCGGGCAGACGTTCTTCTCCAAGGAGCGCACTATCACGCTTGAAGATGTCGAGCACTTCGCGGATTTCACCGGCGACACGTTTTATGCGCATATGGACGAAGAAGCGACCAAGGGCCATCCGTTTTTTCCGGGACGTGTCGCGCATGGATATTTGTTGTTGTCGTTCGCCGCGGGTCTTTTCGTCGACCCAGATCCCGGCCCGGTGCTTGCCAATTACGGCCTCGATAATCTGCGTTTCATAAAACCGGTTCAGCCCGGTGAGACCATCAAGGTGAGGTTAACCGCCAAAGAAAAGACGCCGCGCAACAAGCAGTATGGTGAGGTGCGCTGGGACGTTGAAATCACGACGAGCAAGGGTGAGACGGCTGCGACTTACGAATTACTCACTATGAACGCCGTGCGGCCATGACCGTTGCAGCGGCCCGCGTTCGCGATTTTTCGCTGAAGACACCGCCTGATTCGTTCTACGACGATCCCTATCCGACGTATCACGACCTGCGCTCGCTCGATCCCATTCACCGCATGGCGGACGGCGTCATGTTCCTGACACGGCATCGCGATCTCGAAAGTGTTTATAAAGACACCACGCGGTTCAAATCTGACAAGAAGGTCGAGTACGCGCCGAAGTTCGGCATCGGCTCACTGCTCTACGAGCATCACACGACCAGTCTCGTTTTCAGCGATCCACCGTTGCATACACGCGTCCGCCGCCTGATCACGGGTGCGCTGACGCCGCGGGTAATCGCCGAGATGGAGCCGGCGCTGATCGTGCTTGTCGATCAATTGCTCAACGCGATGCAGGCCAAAGGCAACGCCGATTTGATCGAGGATTTCGCGTCCGCGATACCGATCGAAGTCATCGGGAATTTGCTGGCCGTGCCGCATGAAGAGCGAGGGCCGTTGCGCAACTGGTCGTTGGCCATTCTCGGCGCGCTTGAACCGTTTCTGGTCGGCGATGCTCAGGCGCGCGGCGAGCGGGCCGTCGGCGAGTTTCTTGACTATCTGCGCATTCTCGTCGCCGCCCGCCGCAAGACCCCGGGAAATCCAGACCGCGATGTTCTGACGCGTTTGATTGCAGGCGAAGGTGCGGGCGAGCATCTCAGCGAGTCCGAGCTGCTTCAGAACTGTATTTTTATTCTCAACGCAGGACACGAAACCACCACCAATTTGATCGGCAACGGCCTCGAATTGATGATGCGGTATCCGGATCAGCGTCAACGTCTCATCGACGATCCCACACTTATCAAACCCGCGGTTGAAGAATGCCTGCGGTACGAAAGCTCCAATCAGTTCGGCAATCGCAACGTGGCCGAGGATACGCAGATCGGCGGCGTACCGATGCCGAAAGGAACGCTGGTGACGCTCTGCATCGGCGCAGCGAATCGCGATCCCGAGCAATTTAGCGACCCCGACAGGTTCGATATCCTACGGTCTCCAAATCGCCATGTCGGTTTCGGCTCCGGGCCGCATGCCTGCGTCGGGCTTAATCTCGCGCGTCTCGAAGGCCGCATTGCGATTGGCAGGTTTCTAGCGCGGTTTCCAGATTACAAAGCCAATGGCATCGCCCATCGCGCGCGACGCGTCAGATTTCGTGGCTTTACGACCCTGCCCGTCACGATCGCGTAGACCAATACCCGGTTCAGGAAAACGCCGATGCCATTCGACACCGCCGCCGCGGCAACTCTTCTCAATACCGTCTTCGCCCAATGGGTGCAGGACCTTGGCCTCGCGATTGAGAGCGTCAACGCTGAACGCGCGGTTTTGCGGATGAAATTTTCCGACAAACTCTGCCGCGACAATGGCGTTGTCTGCGGACAGGCGCTGATGTCGCTCGCCGATACCGCGATGGTGTTCGCAGTCTCCGGGGCTGCCGGCGATTATCTACCGATGACCACGGTCGATCAGACCATTCATTTTCTGCGGCCTGCGATGCGTGTCGATCTCTTGGCTGAGGCGCGCGTCATAAGATTGGGTCGCACCATGGCATTCGGCAGCGTGTCGATACGAACGATCGACGATGAGCGGCCAGTCGCACTGGCGCAAACGGCTTACGCGCTGATGCGCGAGAGCAAGTAATTACATCTGGTCGTAATCGACCACGACGCGATCCGAGACCGGATGCGCCTGACAGGTGAGAACAAAACCCGCTTTCAGTTCCCACGGCTCCAGCGAATAATTCACGTCCATCCTCGTCTCGCCTTCGACAACCTTGGCACGGCAGGTGCTGCACATGCCGCCTTTGCAGGCGAAAGGCAAATCCAATCCCGCGCGCAACGCTGCGTCGAGAATTGCCTCCCCATCGGCAACGGGCACGTCTTTGCGCTTGCCATCGACGATGAGCGACGCAATGGCCTTCGGTGGCGCACTCGGCGCAATCACCGCCTTCGGCCGCGGCTTGCCGCCGAGCCCCGATACAAAACGCTCGACGTGAACGCTCTCAGTCGGAATACCTAGCTCCGTGCAGGTTGCAGCGATCTCCTCGCTCATCGCAACCGGACCACAGATGAAAACGTGGTCGATCGCTGCCGCAGGTACCATCGCCCGCAACAGCACCGTAACCTTGTCGCGGTCGAGCCTGCCATGGAGGATCGGCAGATCCTGCTCCTCCTG